>CAZHBL010000027.1:0-20711 GCA_964530105.1 uncultured Pirellulales bacterium
CAGCCGCGGATTTTGACAATGATGGCGACCTTGACCTTTATGTCCTGAATTACGGCCCCAATGTTTTGTACCGCAATAATGGTGATGGAACCTTCACCGACATATCCGAATCATCGGGACTGGCGAATTCGAGCTGGAGCCTTTCGGCCCCGTGGTTCGATTACGACGGCGATGGAGACCTTGATGTATATGTCGCAAATTATCTCGAATATGACAGCGGTAAATTTCGTTCATACTATGCGGCGGCGGGTTATCCCGGCCCCCTCAGCTACAGAGGCCAGCCGGACAAGCTGTATCGTAATAATGGTGATGGGACTTTTACCGACGTCACCAAAGCGGCGGGCATTTTTCAGCCGAACGGACGAGCAATGAGTGCTACTCTTGCGGATATTGATAACGATGGATTCCTTGACCTCTATGTTCCCAACGATAACATGGAAAACTACTATTTCAGGAACAAGGGCGACGGCACGTTCGAGAGCGTAGGGCTTGTAATGGGCCTGGCTTTCGGCGAAGGCGGGCAGGGAGTTTCTTCGATGGGACCGGCAATAGGCGACGTAGATCGTGACGGCTGGCTCGACATCTATATTCCCGACATGGGATATGGCTGTCTTTTAATGAACAGAAAGGACTATTTCGAGGACCGAACGGAACCGACCAACCTTGCGGTCGTCTGCGGGCAGTACACCGGCTGGGGTGGTGTCCTGTTCGATTATGACTGCGACGGGTATTTGGATATCTTTGTCGCCACCGGTAACGCCCATCACGAATATACCGAAGAAGATGTGCTCATGCGAAACGATGGTGAGGGAAGTTTTGTGGACGTCGCGGATAAATCTGGCCCTTATTTTCGACAGAAATACGTCGGTCGAGGCGCCACTTACGGCGATTACGACAACGATGGGGACCTTGACCTGCTGGTAATTAACCTGAACGATTCTCCGAGGCTTCTGCGTAATGACGGCGGCAATAAAAACAACTGGCTGACAGTTCAGGCACGGCTTCCGGGAGGTAAAAGCGATGCCGTTGGCGCGCGTGTTATCGTAACCGCCGGTTCCCTCACACAAATTCGGGACCTTATTCCGGTGACCGGCTACCTTTCGCAGGCCGACCCGAGGTGCCATTTCGGTCTCGGCAAAAGCCGGAAAGCGGATACAGTTGAAATTCGTTGGCCGGACAGGCAGACCACAAAGCTTAAAGATGTAGATTCGAATCAAATTATCACTATAATCCAGGGATCCTGATATGGGCTGGAACTATAAAATGCGTGATTATCTTCTAATTCTAATCATTACATTGTTTTTTCCTTCTCTGCTTTTGGCTCATGAGGGTGGCCAAAAGCATCCGGTTTACGTTGGTGCGAGAGTCTGCGCGAGCTGCCACCAGGGCGAGGGAATGGGGCACCAGTTCAGCAAGTGGCTGGCTTCAGCGCACGCCCGGGCGTATGCCGTGCTTTCCAAACCTGATGCGAAGGAAATCGCCCGGTTGAGCGGCATACCCCAGGAACCGCAGGAATCGTCGATGTGTCTCGGCTGCCACGCGACCGGTGCTCGTGCGGAAGCGTGGGAAAAAGACGAGACGTTTTTCACAGAGGACGGCGTGCAATGTGAAAAGTGTCATGGCCCCGGCAGTGAGTATATGGATGCGGCTGTTATGAGCAATCGCCAGGTGGCGGAAAAGGCGGGCCTGATGATGCCGACCGCCGGTGACTGTATGGGATGCCACCAGGTGAAGGGTTCCCACGTTGCAGTTCATAAATTACCCAGGCTCGATATTACACAGGCCATATCTGATATCGCCCATCCGACTCCCGAAGACTTCAAGTTTGTGTCTATGCCGCAACTGCCGGATGTGGCGGATTCTGAAAAAGGCGAAGGCAGGTATATAGGGACTTTGACCTGTGCCGCCTGCCACAAAGGGCCCGAGATGGGTTATCAGTTTAGTAAGTGGCGTTTAAGCGCTCACGCAAGTGCATACACTGTGCTGGCAACAGACAAAGCGAAGAAAATCGCGAGAAAGCAGGGATTGAAAGATACTCCTCAAACCAGCCTGGAGTGTTTGAAATGCCATACGACCGCTTATCATCTGCCTATGAAAGGTGCGATAGAATCATATTCGTTGTACGAAGGCGTCGGGTGCGAGGCATGTCACGGGGCAGGCAACGATTATTATCCGGAAGCGATAATGAGAGATCCCCGTGCGGCAAAGGTCGCCGGCCTGCGGGAAGTTACACGTCAGACCTGTATGGGATGTCATCAAAACGCCCATGACAAGCCTTTCGATTTTGACCAGGCCGTCAAAAATATCGCTCATCCGATGGAGCCTCCGGTAGTTAGTCAATCGCCTCTCTACAAGACGCCGCTTAATATGGCCCTTAGCCCTGATGGCGAAGAGATTTACGTAGCATGTGAGGCATCTCACTCGATCATAGTTGTAAGTGTTCAAAAGCAGGAAAAAGTTGCTGAGATAACAGTCGGTCATCATCCGACGGACGTGACGTTTAGCCCCGATGGGGTAAGAGCATATGTGAGTAATCGTCTTGACGATACTGTGACTGTTATCGACGTGCCTTCCCGAAAAGTCCTTGCCACCGTTCCCGTAGGTGACGGACCGCATGGTCTGCTGACCGATGCTTCGGGAAAGCATTTATATGTCCTCAATACGTCCGCGGACAGTATTTCAGTGATTGATACGACTGCTTTGAAAGAAATTAAACGTCTCAGTGCAAGTCGAAGCCCATGGTCTTTGTCACGCTCTCCCGATGGATCTTCCATCTACGTGACGAATAACCTTTCACGTTTTGTGAAGTTTCGCACGACATCTATGTCTGAAGTTACCGCTATTGATACCGCCCGAATGGTCGTACAGGACCGAGTTGTTATCCCGGCGGCGAACCTTCTTCAGGGCGTCGATTGGCACACAAGCGGGAAATTCGCTCTGATTACACTTAACCGCACGAAGAATCTTGTTCCGATGACCCGGCTGCTTCAGGGCTGGACAATTACCAACGGGCTTGGAATCGTCTGGAAGGACGGCCGTGTAGACCAGGTACTCCTTGATGAGCCCGGTATGTGTTTTCCCGATCCGGCCGATGTAGCAATCACGCCGGATGGCAGGCTAGCCCTGGTAACAAGCTCCGGCTCGAACCGCATCGCCGTCGTGGATGTTCCAAAGCTTATTTCCATGCTTGAAGCCGCACCCGCTCGTGAACGCGAGCGTGTATTCCCGAATCACTTGGGCAAGCCTACCGAATTCGTTATCACCCATATCCCTACGAAGGACAGCCCGCGAGGGATTTTAATTACCCCGGATGGGAAAACCGCTTTCGCTGCAAACGCCCTGGATGACTCGCTGACGGTAATCGATATTGATAAGCTCGAATCGGTTGCACGGATTGATCTTGGAGGTCCTGAAATAATCACGAGAGTGCGCTATGGCGAGCGCCTTTTTCACAGCGCCAATATCACATTTCATCGCCAGTTTTCATGTCACTCTTGCCATCCCGATGGGCACGTCGACGGGCTTACCTACGATATCGAGCCAGATGGAATCGGAATCAGTCCCGTTGACAACCGGACACTGCGGGGGATTCTTGATACTGCGCCATTTAAATGGGAAGGTACTAATCCGAGTCTCCAGCGTCAATGCGGGCCGCGCCTTGCAGTTTTCTTTACCCGAATTCAACCTTTCACGCCCGAAGAACTCTCCGCTTTAGATAATTACATCTGTACTATTCCAAGACCTCCTAATAGGTATCGTCCTTTGGGGGCGGAGCTTACAGATGCGCAACGCCGCGGGAAACAAATGTTCGAAAGAACAATGACCAATGACGGCCGCATCATCCCGAAACAAAACAGATGTGTAACTTGTCATTTTCCGCCGCTTTATACGGACCGGAACCGCCATGACATCGGGACCAAGTTCCCTCTAGACCGTGAATCGCGTTTTGATACGCCGCATCTGAGCAATATCTATGATTCCGCTCCGTATCTACACAATGGAATTGCTGAAACTCTCGAAGAAATATGGACCAGGTATAATCCGAATGATACGCACGGTGTGACAAACGATATGACCAAAGACCAGCTCAATGATTTGATAGAGTATATAAAGACGCTGTAGTCGTCCGGTACTAAAAACAAGGAATCTTTATGAAATATTTCGTAGCTGCATTAGAGCTTATCGTGGTGTTGTTACTTTTGACCGCGACACCCTGTAGGGCGAAGAATCAAACAGATAACACATCTGTTCCTCCCTCTGATCGTGTCGAGGGCGTCCCGCCCTCGAATCGCGGGCAGGATGCCCGCGACACAAAGATGCCCTACGTTTATACGCAATGGAGGCATTTCACGGTAAAAGACGGTCTTCCAAACGACCATATTTTTGCTGTAAAGGCGGATGCCTCTAATGTCTGGGTAGGCAGCGAAGATGGCCTGGCTTGTATCGACAAAAAAACATTAGAAATAAAAAGCTGGAAAGAAAAAGACGGCCTTCCCTGGTGTGCGGTATCTTCTCTCGACATCAATTCCAAAACCGGTGAGCTTTGGATAGGACTGTTCGGCGGGGGGCTAGCGCGTCTTAGCGGCGGGAGATTCGACCATTGGCATCAGTTGAACAGCGGTTTGGTAAATGATGTCGTTTATGGAGTGGCGGTCGAAAACGACAATGTGTGGGTAGCTACAACCGCCGGTGCGAGCAGGTACAATACCATCAACGGCGAGTGGACCATATATACGGAGAAAAATGCTCCGATGGAGGAGATATGGAACTACGGCGTATCCTGTAATGATGGGAAGGTTTTTCTTGGCATCTGGGGCAGCGGTGTCCTGGAGTTCGATATAGCTACCGAAACGTGGAAGGATTATCTCGATCCTGATGGTGAAATGGAGATAGACCTTTACAGGGACGATGGAATCGTTCACGTAATCACCACCGGCACCAGTTACGTCGATCATGTCTTATGGATTTCAACTTACTTTGGGATGAGCCGCTACGACGGCCGGCACTGGCGAGGTCTGTATTCACAGGAAACGGGCCTGCCCAGTGATTTCGGCAACGCCGTCAAGGGCCGGGACGCCAACGAAGCATGGTTTGCAACCGATAAGGGCCTGGGTGTGCTGGCCGATTTTCCCTCAGATACGTGGGTTACTTACACGATGGACCCCAATACACACAGAGGCAAAGCGGTTGTCAGTCGAAATAAGGAGATTCTTAAAATCATTGATATGCCGAAGAGCATCCCCCACAATTACACTCTCTGGGTGGAATTCGACGGCAACGACGCCTGGATAGGGACATCAAAGGGAGTTGGTTGGGCGATCGGTTCCGGATATTACAAAGGATTAAAAGAGAAATCGTTACCTGCGGTAGTAAATGTGAGAACGAAAGCGGGAGAATTAGCAAAAGAATAAAAGCATTCACTTTTTAGCGATGTTCGTCTAAATAGTGGGGAGGTTTAAGCTATGAAACGATATATGATTTTACTTTCCGCAGTCCTTATGCTGTGTGTTTTCTCTTGTGCCGGACCGGAGGAAAAGAAATCAGAAGACCTTGAATCTGATACACAAGTTGATGCTGCAACGCGAGAAGTTCTTCGGAAAATCAACTCTGTCAGCGCTTATGAAGTTCCCAACCTCAGGCTGCGAGAGGATGAGACCTACGCAAAAACGACACAGGACGTCGAGCCGTTTCGATACGTCAAACCATATAAGGAGCATTTCCTGCTCCAAATGGAATACACCGGTCCCGGCCGAGCAATCCCAGAGCCGAACGACATAGAGACAGTCAAGCTCGGTTTCATCGGTCCTATCATGTCCACCGTTTCGGTCGCTACCGGCGGAAAAAGTCATGAGGAACCGTTGGGAATTAAGATGCTCCAGGGTGCACGGCTCGCCATCGAACAGGCAAATGCCAAGGGAGGATATCTCAAGCGTAACATTCCCTTCGAACTGGTCATAAGCAACGATAACGGGCTCTGGGGCGCTTCCGGCAACGAAATCATCAAAATGGCCTATAAGGACAAAGTCTGGGCGATTCTCGGCACTATTGACAGTGCCAACAGCCATATTGCCATTCGCGTTGCGCTCAAGGCGGAAATCGCCATGATGAACTCCGGTGACACTGATCCCACATTTATCGAAACTAACATTCCCTGGGTCTTCCGCTGTATCAGTGATGACCGTCAGCAAAGCTACCTTCTTATCGATTATATATACAAAAAGCTCGGACTCAAACGAATCGGAATTATCCGTTCCAATAACCGTTACGGCCGCTTCGGCGTCCGTGAAATCCGCGATGGCAGCCGGCGGCTGGGGCATCCAATTATATTGGAGATGCCTTACCCCATGGGAACCAAGGATTTCTCGCTACAACTGGAGCGTCTTAAGAATGCCAGCCTGGATGCAATTATTCATTGGGGCGATGCCCATGAAGCCGCGCTTGTTCTTAATCAGATGCGCTCTATGGGAATGAAGCATCCTTACTTTGCCTGCGACCGCTGTGTCTCCGACGAATTCGTGGATATTGCCGGACCGAATGCCGAAGGGATCATTTGTCCCTATTCATGGAATCCGACCAGATCGGATATAAAGCTCGATGAATTTCGCGAAGCGTTTAGAAAGCGCTTCGGTGAGGAGGCGGAAACATTCGCCTCTCACGCTTATGACGGTATGAATATGCTCATATGGGCCGTGCAGGTGGCAGGTCTCAACCGGGCCAAAATCCGGGATGTGCTGGCATACAGGGTAACGCCCTTCAAGGGTGTAACGGGTGATATTATGCTGAGTGCCTGCCTCGATGATGTTGGTGACGTGTACCTGGTTAAACGGGAAAATGGAGACTGGAAATTCTACTCCAGAGAGGACCTTGAGATGCCGCGGGATTATGTTCCGATTCGTGACAGAGTCAATCGGCCTCTGGCCGCTAAGCCCTCGGAGTGACAATAGGCATATATGCATAGGATTCTCTATACAAGTTTCATACTTTTCGCCCTGTCTTCTATGATGTGGGCGGGGGATACTCATTCCGGGAAGGATTTATCTCGCGGAGTTTTTTTTGACGCAAGAACCCGCCAAACAGACTACGCCGGCCCCGGACGCGAGAATAGTTCTCCCGCCGATGTCAAAGAAGTGCTGATTGGATACTTTGGCCCCAGCTCACCTTCCGACCCGCGGGGAGGTGATATGTGGAATGCGGCCTGCTTAGCCATTGAACAAGCCAACCGGGCGGGTGGCTACAACGGCCTGCCGTTTCGATTGGTTGCGGGCTGGTCGGACAATCCCTGGGGCTCTGGCGTCACGGAAGTGACCCGAATGGCCTACGTGCACAAAGTCTGGGCCATCATCGGCGGAATCGACGGGCCATCGACACATCTGGCCGAACAAGTCGTTGCGAAGGCCCGTTTGACCTTGCTTTGTTCCGCAAGCACGGATAAGACAGTAAACCTTGCCAATGTACCATGGATGTTTTCATGCCTGCCGTCAGATCACCCGCAGGCGCAGATTTTAGCACAGGCGATCATGTCAGAAGTTGGGGGAAAATCCTTTCTCCTTGTATCGGCCGTGGACCACGATTCACACCTTTTCACGGTCGAACTCAATAGGTCTTTTATCCAACACAAATTGGCGCCGTCTTACCACTTTGAGTTTAAGCCCGGGCAAAGTAATTACGACGGTCTTGTGGAGGAAATTGTACATACCAGGGCACGAGCCCTGGTTCTAATTGCCGCTGCCCGTCAGAGCGCGCAAATAATCTCTGCTGTCCGGCAGAAAGGATTCAAGGGCCTTATTTTCGGGGGGCCGTGTATGGGCCGGCGAAGTTTTCTCGAACAAGCAGGTGCCGCGGCCGAGGCAATCGTCTTTCCAATGCTTTACACGCGCAGCAAAGGATCAGATAGTTTTGATGAAAAATTTACTTCCCGTTTTGGAAAGCAGCCGGATTATCTTGCTGCACATACCTACGATGCCGTGAATTTTCTGATTGCCGCGATACGCAAAGCAGGGCTAAATCGGGCACGCATACACGATGCAGTAAGGTCACTTTCCCCCTGGCAGGGGGTTACTGGAAAAATACAATGGGACCCACTCGGAAGCAATTCGCGATTAATCCGGCTCGGCACGGTGCGAAATGGCCGGGTGCAAGCACTTTCACAGGAGAAGTCCTCCGTCTCATTCGTACCCGGCTTTTGAGCCGCCTTCTGTAAGTGTTATAAATCGATCCACGGCAATATTCTCAAACACATCGATGCTGCCACCTATCCATCGGACCTCGATGCGGTCGATCTTGTCGCGATTACCCAATCCAAAGTGTACCCGCATGCCGTAATGGCTTTGGTACCCGCGACCGCTGTGAACTTCGTCTAAAAAAGTCAAATCACCCGCCACCAATTTGACATGCGCCCCTATTCCATCTCTGTTTGTTTTGACGCCTTTTAGACGAATTTGAATCCAGTGATTGTCGTTGGCTGAATCGTTGCGCAGGATTGTAGGTTCTCGCCGGGAATTCAGAATTACTGCATCGATATCACCATCGTTATCCAGGTCATCAAAGCCGGCGCCACGGCTGCTGAGTTTTGCAGCCAGACCGTCTCCACATTTGTCTGATACGTTAACGAACCTTTCCGGACCGACATTTTCAAGAAGAATGTTTTGCACATAGTAGGATGTGACGTTATCGAAAAGCTCGACGTTGTCGTGCAGGTGGCCGCAGGCAATAAAAATGTCGCGATCACCGTCGTTGTCGAAATCGACAAGACCGTTGCCCCACGTGACGTATGGAAGCGTTCCGTCTCCGGCCCCCGTCACTCGCGTGACGTCCTCGAAGGAGCCGCCGCCCAAGTTCCTGTAAAGCGTAGCGAGGTCCCGCTGATAAGAAGTCACATGAAAATCAAGCAGACAGTCGTTATTATAATCGCCGCAATCGACACCCATAGTCCCCTGGGCGGTTCCGCTTATGTCGTATGCCAGACCGGTCAAAAGTCCTACTTCCTCGAACTTTCCGCTACCGTCGTTTTCAAAAATAAAGTTTCCGGCAACGTCATTGCCGACGTAGATATCAGTATCGCCGTCATTATCGTAATCGGCACAGACCATTCCCATTCCGGTTCCTTTATGTGCCGCGATTCCAGATTCTACGCTGATATCGGTAAATGTACCGTCGCCATTGTTTCTGTAGAGGGTGTCGGATGTCGGATGATAATTCATGGGTCCGACGTATGCCGGATAACCGTTGAAGCGGACTATCTGATGGTTTTCATAAGTGAAGTCGACATAATTGCCAACATAAAGGTCGAGGTCGCCGTCTTTGTCAATGTCCAAAAAGCATGTTCCGGCTCCTACCTGATGTCCATTGGCTACGCCTGTTTTTTCTGTTACATCGGTGAAGGTTCCATTGCCGTTGTTACTGTACAAGACATTTGGGCCGTAATTATTCAGATAAATATCCGGGTCCCCATCATTATCATAATCGCCGACCGCTACGCCTAAACCGTATCCGCGGTCCCCCACACCGGCTGTTTCTGTAACATCGGTGAATTTCCAGCCGCCATCATTGCGATAAAGAGCGTTTTTGGGTGGGACTTTTACGATGGTCCCACGGAGCGGTGCACCGTTCAGGAAATAGATATCGATATCTCCATCCCCGTCGTAATCGAAGAGTGCCAAACCTGCGCTGACGGTTTCAACGATGTAGCGTTTGCCGGAACTGCCGTCGGTGTGAACGAATGATATGCCGGTCTGTTTCGTTACATCACGAAGCTGGATTGAGGCCGAAACCAAATCGACGAGCAAAAAACACAAGTATACTAATCCGACGGCGACGCCGTTTCTTAAAAAACATTTGCTCTTGCAACCAGGAGTCGAAATTATCATGTCAAATTTTCTTCTGAATCAGTAGTTGAGTGCCCCGATATTGCATATTATTCGGATCCAGCTCTATGGCTCGTCCAATAGCTGCAAGTGCGCCGGCACGGTCTCCGTTCTTGTCACAGGCGGTGGCAAGGATGAAATAGTTCGGTGCAGTTGGTTCAAGCTGTACAGCCTTGGAAGCAAGTTGTCTCGCCTCAGGCAAGTTCCAATTGAGCTGTAGGTATAGCTGGGCAAGAGCACGATATCCATCAGATCGTTTTGGGGCAACTTCAATTACTTTCTTGTAGGCCTTCTCGGCGTCATCAAATCGGTTCAACCGGACGTTGATATTTCCTATGAAGAAGTAACTTACTCCATTTTCCGGCTCAATTTGCGTAATCTGCTCATATAATCCGAGGGCATCTGTAAGTTTGCTTTGTTGCAGGTACAATGCCGACAAGTAAAACCTGCAATCAATATTATTAGGATCGAGTATGAGCGCTTTTTGCCAAAGCTGCTCTGCCTTGTCCTGGTCCCCATGTTCGTTATAAACCCGTCCAATATCCGCATGGGTATGTGCCATACTCCTTTGCGTCACCTCCAGCGGCTCCAAGATATGTCTCCAGTGTCTACCGGCCTTTTGATCTTCGGCTTCGTACTGCTTGAATTTCTGCTGCGCTTCCTTGCTTTCTTCCTTTAGTCCGAGCCTTGCGCATGCAGTGGCAAGCCCATAGTAAACCTTGGTGTAGTCCGGCTTGATTCGGATTGCCGCCTCGAAATTCCCTTTTGCTTTTTGGTAATCTTTTAATTGCAGGTATGTCTCTCCGAGCAGGTTATAGCTCTGACTGGCCTGCGGGAATATTTCGATATCTTTCTGCAGCTCCAAAACGGCATCTTCTAACTTGCCGAGAAACACCAGGGCCTTGGCGATTCGAAAATGTATTCCGGATGTCCCGGGATCGATCTCAAGTGCTTTGTGGAACTGCATCAGCGCCTTATCGTATTGCCCTTTTAACAAAGCAATCCTGCCTAAATGGTCGTAGGCATCAGCACGATGGGGCTGGAGTTTCAAAGATTTTTCCAGGTACTCGGCGGCTTCCACCACATTTCCCTGCTCGAAGTACGCCATCCCGACCAGGAAAGCCGCATTCGTGTCATTTGGAAAAACCGCCAGAAGATTAAGTGCGACATCGAGTTGCTCTTTTCGTAAGGCCCGGTCCTGCTCCTCTACGGTGAGATTCTGCTCTGATGGAAGGATCTCTTGCTCTAATTTTTGTGTTGTAGCGTAAGCAGTACTCGATTCCGTTATGGTCACAAGCTGATCTACGTCGATATTTTCCATGGAGTCAACTCCGCCGCCGATCCAGCGAACCTCGATACGATCCACCTTTTCATGCTTGCCCAGTCCGAAATGAAGCCTCATGCCGTAATGACTTTGATACCCGCGTCCGCTGTGAACTTCATCTATAAGAGTCAAATCGCCCGCGCTGAGTTTTACGCGCGCCCCAATACCGTCTCGATTCGTTTTTACACCTTTCAATCGAACTTGCAGCCAATGTCCTTTAGAAGGCGAGTCGTTTCTCAAAATAGTTGGTCCCTGACGGGAATTTAGTATTACAACGTCCACATCGCCGTCGTTATCCAGGTCATCGAAGCCTGCACCACGGCTGCGTAATTTCACCTTCATGCCGTCGCCACCCCGGTCAGAAACATCAACAAATTTCCCGTCTCCTGTGTTCATTAAGATTATGTTCGGGCAAAGAGATGTAGTAGTATTGTTATAAAGTTCGATGTTGTCTTGCAAGTGGCCGCAGGCGACGAAGATATCGCGATCGCCGTCGTTATCGAAGTCGACCAGGCTGGCGCCCCATGTGACATATTCCAGGGTTCCTGCACCGGCGCCCGAAATCATTGTTACGTCTTCGAATATATCGTTACCCAAATTCCTATAGAGGGCGGTAAGCTCCTCGGCGTAGGATGTTTGGTAGAAATCGAGCCGGCCGTCATTATCATAGTCGCCGCAATCTGCGCCCATGCTCCCTTGATCGTCGCCGTGCAGGTCATATGCAAGTCCGGCGATAAGGCCTGTTTCTTCAAACTTGCCCGTTCCGTCATTCTTGAACAGGAAATTTGCATATTCATCGTTGGCGATATAGATATCTGTGTCACCATCATTATCGTAATCGGCGCAGACGCCGCCCATTGCCCATCCTTTATACTTAGCTATGCCGGACTCGACGCTGACGTCCGTGAATGTCCCGTCACCGTTGTTGCGAAACAGATTGTTTGGCATCGGAGGAAAATCCATCGGTCCGGCGTATTTTGGGATTCCCTTCGAGGTTCGAACCATGTGGTTTTCGTATGTAAAATCAAGATAGTTGGCAACGAACAAATCGAGATCGCCATCCTTGTCCATATCGAGAAAATGAGCGGTTGCCCCCACCTTGTGGCCGTTGGCCACACCCGCCTGTGACGTTATATCGGTAAAAGTTCCATCACCGTTATTACGGTATAGGACATTCGGGCCGTAGTTATTCAGATAGATATCGAGGTCGCCGTCATTATCGTAATCACCCACGGCCACGCCGAGACCGTATCCGGTGTCTCCAACGCCGGCCTGATCTGTAACGTTGGTAAATCTCCAGCCGCCTTCATTGCGATAAAGTTCATTTTTCGGTGCTTTGTCGAACTTTGTCCCCTTAAGAGGGGCGCCGTTAAGAAAATAGATATCGATATTGCCGTCTCCGTTGTAATCGAAAAGAGCTAATCCCGAGCTTACGGATTCGACGATGTATCGTTTGCCGCTGCTTCCATCGGTATGTATGAAGGTAATTCCCGTTTCTTTGGTGACATCGTTGAACACGATTGTGCCGTCGGCATGTGCGCAGATGGAGAAAAACAACAAAAGGAGTACGACGATAATATGCCGTTCGATGCTCCACCCAAAGACTCGATCGCAAGTTCGATTCATTACGTTAATTCCTTTGTTGAATTTGTTTATACAGTAGCTGATATTGTTGATTGCCCGGGTCTAATTCGATGGCCCGTTTAATCGTCGGAAGCGCATTAGCAATATCTCCGTTTGTGTAACAAGCCCAGCTTAATACAAAGTAGTTGGCGGCGTATGCTTCCAATGCTACGGCTTTTTCAGCAAGTTGCCGGGCTTGTGGCAATTTCTGCCCTGTTTTCAGATATAAACGGGCAAGCTCGCGATATCCATCGGACTTCTGTGGCGCCAGTGTAATCATTGTTTGAAAGGCTTCTTCCGCATCGTCGAACTGTTTTAAGTGGGCTGACAAGATTCCAATTACAAGGTAAGAAATAGGAGAGTCCGGCTCGATATCACGTATCTTTTTATACATCTGGAGAGCCTTAGAAGACTGACCGCTTACTTGATATAGGGTTGCCAGCTCCATATAGCATATGATATTGCCCGGGTCGTGCCCCGCGGCTTTTTTCAACAATTCTTCAGCCTCGACCAGGTTTCCTTTTTCCCGGTAAGCTCGTCCGACATTGATATATGTTATGGCCGCACTTTTTTGCGTTTCAACGAAGTCGTCGTATTTGATTTTGCGGCCCTTAAGGTCTTTACGTTCCTGGGCTTTTAGCTTTTTGAAATTCTCCGAATATTCCTTAGCTTTGTCGCGATTGCCGAGTTTGGCATAGGTTGAAGCGAGCCCATAGTAAGCATTCGAGTATCTCGGATTGATATTTATTGCAGTCTCATAGTTTTCTTTTGCCTTTTCATATTCTTTCTGTTGCAGATAGGCCTGACCAAGCAAAAAGTATGCGAAATCGGATTTTGGTGAAATTTGAATTTCCTTTTCAAGCGCCGCGATTGCTTCTTTTGACCGGCCTGACATCATAAGTGCATGACCAATATTACTGTACACGTCGGGAAGTTGCGGTTCTATCTCGAGGGCTTTTCGATATTGTGTGATTACTTCGTCAAACTTGCCCTTTTTCATAGATAATAAGGCCATGCTTCTGTAAATGTCGGCCCGTTTCGGATTTATATTCAGGGCTTTGTTCCAGTACTCCATTGCTTCTATTACATTGCCTTGCCTATATAATATGTTACCCATTATCACGAGCGGCTCGTCACTGTTTGGGAAATCACTTATTAGCCTTTCGGCAAGTTCCAACTCTTTTTCTTTCAGCGTAATGACCTCTTGCTCGGTTCGAGGCGGTTCGCTGACAGGCAGTAGAACTATGTCTTCTGTATGATTTGAGGGTTGTTTTATTTGCCGTGGTTTTTCATCTGTGCGTAATAGGAATCTTACGGAAAAAACACCTGCTGCGGTTGCACATACGATCAACAAAACGACTAATGCCCATACAGATTTTCTGCGAGTTGACAAGAAAGACGGTTGTGAATGTCCGGAAATTTTCGCTTTCCGTTGGCCGGTTTTCTTGTATGTTTTTCTACATCGACCAGCTTTCTTATGCTTACTCATCGCAGACTATTTACTTGGGTTCCCGTTCCCTGACCTTCAATAAGAGTTACAATCTTGTCCACGGTAACATTCTCGAAAATATCGATGCCGCCGCCTATCCAGCTAACCTCGATTCGGTCAACCTTGTCATGACTGCCCAGTCCGAAGTAAAGACGCGAGCCGTAATGGCTCTGGTATCCGCGACCGCTGTGAACCTCATCTATAAGAGTCAAGTCGCCTGACACCACTTTGACGTGCGCCCCTATCCCGTCCCGGTTGGTTTTTACGCCTTGCAGGCGAACTTGCAGCCAATGCCCTTTAGAAGGTGAGTCGTTTCTTAAAATAGTAGGTTCCCGGCGTGAATTTTGTATCACAACATCCACATCGCCGTCGTTATCCAAATCATCGAAACCCGCACCCCGGCTGCTAAGCTTTATCTTCATGCCGTCACCGCTTTGGTCAGACACATCTATGAATTTTCCATCACCGGTGTTCATCAGAAGTATGTTTCGTGCCGTATATGTAGTAGTATCGTCGAATTTTTCGACATTGTCCTGCAGATGGCCGCACGCGACGAAAATGTCTCTAAAACCATTATAATCAAAATCGACAAAGCTGTTGCCCCATGTTACGTTGGGGAGTGTTCCTGCTCCTGAGCCCGTCACCAGCGTGACATCCTCGAACATTCCGTTGCCGAGGTTCCTGTAGAGCGTGGCAAGCTGTCCCTGGTAGGAAGTCACGTAAAAATCCAGGAAGCCATCATTGTCGTAATCGCCGCAATCGACTCCCATGCTTCCCTGCTCGTCACCCTGTGAGTCGTAAGCAGTTGCGGACATAAGCGCTACTTCTTCGAACTTGCCCGTGCCGTCATTTTGGAAGAGGAAATTTTCAGCCACGTCGTTTCCGATAAAAACGTCCGTATCACCGTCGTTATCGTAATCACAGCATACAATTCCCATCCCCCAGCCTGCGTGGTTGCCTACTCCGGATGATTTGCTTATATCGGTGAACGTGCCGTCACCGTTGTTGCGGTATAAAAAATCGGGCAGTGGAGGATAATAACGAGGATTTGCGTATACGGGAAATCCCTTGGTTGTAAGCGTGACATTTTTTTCATACGAAAATTCAAGATAGACCGATACGTAAAGGTCCAAATCACCGTCCTTGTCTATATCGAGAAAACAGGTCCCTGCCCCTACATTAAAACCGTTGTCCACACCGGCTTTTTTTGTAACGTCTGTAAACGTGCCGTCGCTGTTGTTTCTATACAAAACATTTGGTCCGTAATTATTGAGGTAAATGTCCGGGTCGCCGTCATTGTCGTAATCACCGACCGCGACTCCCAAACCGTAACCACGGTCGCCGATGCCTGCTTTTTCCGTCACATCCGTAAACTTCCAATTACCCTCGTTGCGATAAAGTGCATTTTTCGGGGCGATATCGACTTCAGTTCCTTTCAGCGGCGCGCCGTTGAGAAAATAAATGTCGATATCCCCGTCGCAGTCGTAGTCAAAAAGCGCCAGACCCGCACTTACCGTTTCCATTACGTAGTGCAGGCCGGAGCCGCCATCAGTGTGTACGAAAGTTATTCCAGTCTGATTTGTAACGTCACGAAGCAGTATGGGACTGTCGGCCAGCGCCTCAGAATACGAATACAATAACAGAATAATAACCGCGAAGCTGAACCCGAATTTCATCCGGGGGTGTCGGCCTTTTGTGGAACTTGTTGCCTTAATTCCTGCTCTTAATATGCTCATACACATTCCTGTATTTCAAATTAGCCGGCTCAAGTTGCATAGCTTGCAATATTGCCTTGATCGCGTTTTGCGAGTCACCGTTCATGTCACAAGCCCAGCACAGCACGAAGTAATTGAGGGCGGTCGGCTCCAGCGCCACGGCCTTTTCCGCGAGCTCTCTGGCCTCCGGAAATCCTTTGCCTGCTCTAAGGTATAGCTGAGCGAGTTCGCGATAACCGCCGGAGATTTCAGGTGCTACCTCGATAACCTTTCGGAAAGCCTTTTCCGCGGCGCCCAACTGTTTTAAGCGCATCGAAAGGATTCCGATATTCAGGTGGCAAACCGGGTCTTTCGGATCGATTTCGCTTATTCTATTGTATTGTTGAATCGCGTCGGTGATTCGGTTTGTCGTGATATACAAAGAAGCAAGCTTTCCGAGGCACAGAATATTATTCGGATCGAGCGTTGTTGCTTTTTTGAGAAGTTCTTCAGCTTTTTGTAAATTCCCCCCGTCTTGATACATTTTTCCGGCGAGTAAATACGTTTCGGCCGCGCCTTTTCTCATATCGGCAAGATCATTAACGGTCTCGTTAACCCTCTTCAGAGCATTCATGTCCTCGGCCTTGAGTTTTTTAAACATAGCCATGTACTCTTTGGCCTTGTCCTGCTGCTTCAATTTTGCCGACAGGGTAAAAAGGCCATAGTAAGCGTTAGGATAATTGGGCTTGATCTCTATTGCCTTTTTATAATTGCTTTCGGCCTTTTCATAATCTTTCTGCTGCAGGTATAACTGTCCGAGCAGAAAATAACTGGAGCTGGAATCGGTAGAGATTCGAACGTCCTTCTCCAATTCTTCGATTGCCTGGTCCTGCCTGTTCAGCCCCATCAGAGCCAGGGCGATATCGTGATGCACGCCGGTAATCTCAGGGTCGATTTCAAGCGCCTTCTGCCAGTATGCTATCGCCTGCTCATATTGCTCCTTGTTCATATAAAACCACCCTATGCTTTTATAGACATCGGGGCGTTTCGGATCCTGTTCTAATACCTTATTGAAGTATTCCATCGCCCTGGTGGCGTCGCCATGCCGCTCCCATAAATTACCCATCAGCATTATAGGGTTTATACTGTCGGGGAAGTCTTTCATAAGCCTTTCGGCAAGTTCCAACTCTTCCTTTTTCAAAGCAGCAATTTCTTGTTCCGGCTTTAGTGCCGAACCGGTTGATTCGTTTAGCTCGTTCGAATTCGAGGTTGTAACTGTTGTTTGTGAATTTTCGTCAGACTGTGAGAAAGCGGCCACTTGGAATAAATAGCAATTAAAGGCTACGATGAATCCTGCCAGTAATACCGGCAGAGTTTTCTTCGGAGCATGCGAAGCAGGCTGTTGAGGATATCCGGTATCACTCGTTTCCCGCCCCTCAGTTATTGTACGCCTTTTCATACAAATAGCCTCGATCAGAGTGTTCATATATGGCGAATTAAGCTCTATATCGACCTGTTCTATTACCATCATAAAAGATATGTGATTCTAATGCAAGACACCTCCAGGCACAGATATTCTCGGACCAGTATCTAAGATTAGGCGTAGAACCTATTCTATGGTTGGGTTACCTACCCGCCGGGTATTAAAACGCCTGCGGTATTCTCGCCGCTTTTCATCATCGGGATACTTTTCATCTGCTCCATAGGGATAAGTGCTCATAGAATGAAAGGGAAGCGGTTCTACGGTGTCTGGATATGCCGAGTAAAGGTCCATGTCCTTGCAGAAACTGTCGGTTTTGAGAATGAACGAACGGCGGAATCCTTCCGGCGTCGGGCTGAAATCGCCTGCCGAAAAGCGAAGTGTAATCTCTTCTCCCCGACCCATGATGACGTAACAATCGTCCGCCTCATCCAGAAGCTCCGTAACCTCGCCGTATCGGGTGTAATCGCCTTCCATAATTTTCCAGGCAACGGCGCCGCTGACGCTATCGTAATCATATAGAGTCGGATGTCGCCCGTCGGGAGAATATTCCTGCGGATAACCCAGGAAATGAAGATCCGCACTTTTCACCGGCAATTCCTGGATTCCAAGACCCGCGTCCTCAAGGACAGGTGCAATGAATATCTGGTCCCAGTACAGTTCCATATTACTGGAGATGCGGATTCGCCGGTCACTGGGTAATATTTTTCCGGTCACATCGAGAGTCATCATGTGCCGGATGCCGGCGGGATAGCCCACCTCATTAAAAAGCTCCAACCACTGGCCATCGCGAAAGACATGGATGCTCGGAGCTCGGCAGCGCAATCCTGCCTGGCTTGCGGCATAGTTCGTTGACGAGTATGGGTACTCGACCCACCCGTGCAGGAACATCACAAGGCGTGATTGAGGCGATACCGCCTGGAGCCTGTCTCCGAAATCAAGCTCTACGAAGTGATCTTTGGCCAATCCTATGAAGCGGGAATCTGGTTCGGTCGCTCCAGCATAACGCCGGTCAATCAGACGTACCTTTTCAGTAACATCGGTACCTCTATCATCAACGGCACGTATAGGTTGAATCGGATCTTTGAAGCAGAAAAGCTCAAAAGGTACAGGTGGGATACTAATCGCCATCATCTCGTTTGGATAGACTTGCGTTCCTACCGGATGGTCGACAGCGATGAGTTTGGCCTGGTCGAAATAAACGGCTTCCTCGATGGGTTCCAGCACCTGAAAAACGTATTCGCCGTCACGCGGTTTGATATTCGGGGTGGGCAAATATTCCGTTGGATCAGGCTTGGCGTATTCGCCTGGGGTAGCGAGATAACCGATACCTCCCATACCTCCGAAATCGGATACGAACTCGAAATGCGAACCGTCCCATGCAAAGAGATGCGGACATGAAGAAGTCTTACGCTGTAACTCAGTAATCGTTATCACCTGATCGGCGGGCAGCTCCAGCTCCGCCTGAAGAACTGCATCCGGCCACATTATACGCAACCAATCGACCTTGGAGTATTGCCCTAAGCCGGCGTGAATCCGGTACGGAGGCACGGCCACCTGTCCTGAGGAAGTCCCAACTACATACTGCTGGAAGACGGAACCGGTCTTGATCTCTACGCGAGCACCGATTGCTGAATTATTTGAGCGGGTTTTCTTGTCCTGTTCGCGTATACCGCGAAGATCAATTTCAATCCAATGAGCGCCCGGCGTTATATTTTCCACGAGGAACGGTTTCTCACCTATCGGGGCCAGAAGAATATCGCAATTTCCGTTACCGGTAAAATCCGCCGCCACACAACTGGCATTGCCCGGGAAATTGATGGCTGAGAGCATATTCCCGGGATCGACCTCCAGTGAATTGATGAAACGGCCTTCAGGCCAGTTATTAATAAGCAGTACCGGGCCCCGGCTCCCGTCGCGTCTGAAAGTATCGGCAATAACAATATCCAGGTCGCCATCATTATCCATATCCGCGAACTGCCCGCCGGTTCCGCCGAGCCGGCCGAAGCGCTCGGAAAAATCCGAGTGGCGTTCAAAAGTAAATCCGCCCTGGTTTATAAAGAGCTGCACTCCTTCATTGGTGAAAACCAGAAGGTCGCGGTCGCCATCCTTGTCGGGGTCCCCGGAAGTGGCGCTGAAAACGCCTTCGGTCTTAAGGCCGGTTGTTTCGGCATCAAGCACGTGATATTTCAATCCACGATCGTTCGCCCAGCCAATTGTTTTCCCATGTGCTGAAAATATGACCAAATCCAAATCGCGATCGTTGTCAAAATCATCATAAACCGCAGCAGTGACGGGAGTATTCTCAAGCGTAAGGCCAAGCTTTTCGGCAATGTCAACGAACGAACCGTCCCTGTTGTTGTTATATAGACTGCCGGCTGTCGGCTTGAGCGTTTCGGTAGCCGGGACCGATCCGCTCGCAAGGCGAAACGCCAGAAAATCCAAATCGCCGTCGCTATCGGCATCAAGAACCCTTGCAAAGTGAGTAATAGATTGTCCGCCGGCAATCGCTTCGTTTGGTTCTGGACTAAAATTCGCCTTTCCATTGTTTTCGAAATAAATGTCCGGACCTGCCCGGCCAAGCCAAAGATCAAGGTCTCCATCGTTATCCACGTCGCCGAAGCAGGGGCTGATACCCTGCTGTGCCAAAGTTGTATCGCGAGAAAATCGACCGGTGCCGTCATTACGCCATAACCTTACGCTGCCATCATCCCCGAACGCCGTTATACAGAGATCGAGGTCACCATCCTCATCTATATCGCCGGCGGCAATTCCCGGAAGCTCTACGCTACCTCCGGAAAATTTCCAGGCCGAAGTGGCGTCACTTAAGGGTTTTAGCTCGGGGGAAAATAGAATCCTTTTCTGAGGAACCGTCGTCACAGCGGGCAAGGGCAGGTTGTCCGCACCGAGTGCCATGTAATATTTCCCCACAGTCCCATACGCCTTGAGAGCCGTGAAAGTCCCGCCGGTCAGTTCTGTTTCTTTGAGTTCCTGGAAACGGGCAAAAAGAGCCTTTGCTTCATCGCGTTTTTGCGTTCGCTGGTACTGAATGGCAAGCCGATACACAGCGGAAATAAAACCCGGGTCAAGAGCAACGACCTTTTCAAGCATTTCCGTGCCTTCTTCCACAGAGCCGAGATTAATGAGAACCTCGGCGTATTTATACAGTACATAGGGATCTTTGCTGTCGCTTTCATATACTTTACGAAAACATTCAAGTGCCTTTTTAGTTTCCCCG
>CAZHBL010000028.1:0-15566 GCA_964530105.1 uncultured Pirellulales bacterium
TCGAGCAATATTATAACTGGAACTGGATCACGGAATTTTACGAAGATTTATTCTTCCGACTGGGTCGCAATGATACATTGATTTCATATGATGAATATTTATGTAGAAAGCATGATTGTAGAAAAGTGTAGTAATATGATGAAAAATTCACTCCAGTTCTTATTGTCCTTCATTTATCCATTAACAGATTTTTTAATGATTGCTTTATCTATTATGATCTCTTACGAAGCATACCGTTTTTTTGGAATTGGACAGGGTGTTATATATGAAAAGATTGAAATCATACCCAGCAGTTTGCTTATCGCGTTTGTGGCAATCATAGTGATGAACAATTTTGGCGCTTACAAACGAGGCTCAAGTGTCTTAGATGCTAAGGAAATACAAAACACCATTAAAGGCGCAACCGTTGCTTATCTTATCGTTATGATGGGTCTGGTATTTGGAAGATTTAATCTATCGAGGTATGTGATTGCTTTTTCTTATTTCATATCTCTTGGCTTGCTAATTATCGAAAAAACCTTTTATTATCACTTATATCCTCTGTCAAAAATCTTAAGAAGAGTTCATAAGAGAATCCTTATCTATGGAGCGGGCGGACTTGGACAGGCAATATGTAGAGAACTCATCAATTCTCCGAAACTCAACCTTGTCCCGATAGGATTTGTTGACGATGATCGTGAAAAGATGAATGCCATCTACTATCAGAATGGATTTCAAAGCGGTCTGGGCATTTCTGTTGTTGGAACCGGCCTGGATATCCCTCACTTGGTGCAAGAGTTGGACATCGATGAAGTATATGTTGCCATATCGAACGTTGAGTATGCGACATTGGCCAATATTCTTAATTTTTTAGACAAGAATAACATCAAGATGGCTTTTGTCCCTAATTTGCACGAGATATTTGTTCATAGAATCAAAATCAACATAATCGGCCAGATCCCATTATTAATGGAAGAAGAATACAATAACGTTCACAGTCTTTATCTGTATATCAAGAGATCTCTTGACTTGATCTTAACCATGATAGCTCTATTTCTACTTTGCCCACTCTGCTTCATTATTTCTTTTGCGATAAAGATAGATTCAAAAGGCCCCGTTATTTTCACGCAGGACCGTGTTGGGAAAGATGGCAGAATCTTCAAGATGTACAAATTCCGGAGTATGTTTAGTGGCGTCGAGTCCTATGCCGTCAATCCCATGAGCCAGGATGACCCACGTATTTCTCGGGTTGGTAGGTTTCTAAGAAAAACGAGTCTGGATGAGCTTCCACAATTGTTTAATGTTCTGAAAGGAGAAATGTCGTTGATCGGACCAAGGCCGGAGATGCCGTTTATTGTGGCGACTTATAATGAAATACAGCAAGAGAGATTGAAGATGCTGCCGGGTATTACCGGATTATGGCAGTTAAGTGGGGATCGAAAAAAGGCAATTCACGAAAACATGGATTACGATATTTATTACAGCAGGAATATATCATTTTTTCTCGATTTAGCGATTTTAATTGAAACGCTCTTCTTTGCCTTTCGGGGGATTTAGCACAAAAGCACAAACAGTTCGAATAATCGGAATAGTCTTGATCATGCGATTTCTCGGGCAAGAAAGAGAAACTCTTTTCAATTGATAACAGTGCTACCGAAGTAATGGCTTTACAAGGCGATCTAATATCGTGGATTATGGGAGGGTCACGGTGCTGAACGGATTGTTTAAATACTCCTAAGAAATTTTTAAAAGTCAAAATTAGGGAGGACAAAGTTTCATGAAAAACTATGATTCGACTAAACGAGTTCTTGTGACAGGGGGTGGAGGTTTTTTGGGTTCTCATTTGTGTGAACGGCTTTTGAAACAGGGACATGAAGTTCTGTGTATCGACAATTTCTATACCGGCAGGCGATCAAACATCGCACATTTGTTGTCCAATCCTCGATTTGAAGTCCTGCGGCACGATATATGCTTCCCATTATATATAGAGGGGGATGAAATATATAACCTTGCCTGTCCTGCTTCCCCGATACATTACCAATTCGATCCTGTTCAGACTACAAAAACCAGCGTGCATGGTGCCATTAACATGTTGGGGCTGGCAAAAAGGCTACGGGTCAAAATACTCCAGGCGTCTACATCGGAAGTGTATGGTGATCCGGCTATTCACCCACAAACCGAAGAGTATTGGGGCAACGTGAATCCAATTGGACGAAGGAGCTGTTACGATGAGGGCAAGAGATGTGCGGAAGCGTTGTTTTTCGATTACCACCGTCAGCACAAGCTCAAGATAAAGGTGGCAAGAATTTTCAATACATACGGTCCCAGAATGCATCCAGACGATGGGAGAGTTGTAAGCAATTTCATTGTGCAAGCTCTCAAGAATGAGGATATAACCATATTTGGTAAGGGCATTCAAACAAGAAGCTTCTGTTATGTTGACGATTTGATAGACGGACTAATTAGACTTATGGGTAGTGAAGACGATTTTACGGGGCCGGTGAATTTGGGAAATCCGTATGAGAGCACGATTTTATACCTTGCAAAGAAAATCATAGAACTCACAGAATCAGAATCAAAAATTGTCTTCCGGCCACTGCCAAGTGATGATCCCTGCCAAAGACAGCCTCGTCTTGATCTTGCGGAGGAGAAATTAAGCTGGCGACCCAGAATACCTCTGGAGGAAGGTTTGCGAAGAACGGTTTCCTACTTCCGGTCTTTTCCATTCGTTAAAAGCAATCCTCAACACTTCAACTATACTGTCCTCGCTGATAACGATGAGAGAATGAGAACAAAGACTTTAATACCGTCGGCCGCGACTGGGTATTAAACCGTGGACAAATAACCAGGAAAATGGTGCTTTATTTGTGTTCAAACGATAATGGAAGCATATGTTCTGTAAGTGAAAAATGCGTAAGTTGAACAAAGCAGTGATGCCTTAACTGTTTTATTCGATGGTTCTGGCGAGCGATCCAAAGGGCCATAGTCGAATGGAAGAAGGCCATATGAGATGAGAAACTCAATGCCAATATTACTCGTGGACGATGACAGCACCGATGCAATGCTGTTTAATCGTGCGATTGAGAATTTGAAGATTACAAATCCAGTGATCCATTCGGCAACTTGTAGAGAGGGTCTGGATTATCTAAGAAACCCGGATAACAAGAAGCCTTGGATTGTCATTACAGATTTGAATATGCCCCAGATGAATGGCCTTGAACTTCTGATGGCTATAAAGGCCGATGATGCATTAAAGCACACTATTGTTATCGTCCTAAGTGGCTCCGGCGACGAACGAGATGTAGATGAGAGTTTTAGACTCGGTGCTGCCGGTTATATGGTCAAGCCGCTTGATCATAAAATGCTCATAGAAATGATCAGTACAATCCACGCGTATTGGACTTTAAGCGAATTGCCGCACGAAAGCATTATATCTAAGCCAAATTGTCTTTCCCCCTCCAATAGAAGAATACGGAACTGACCCTTCAGAAGCCGTAATATCTTCATCCTCAACAGAACAAACCACGCCTCTTTATCCCAAATTTTAGATTTGTTTTCCTAATCTCACCTTCTTGTTTAAACCTATTCCTATCAGATTGCTTATCAGAATATGGAAATTGCCCACCGGGATTGTAGTATTTCCACTCAACTTTTGTAGTGAAGCCGTCGAAAGAATTCGCTTGACTTTTCGTGCACAACATCGTAAGTATAAGATGTAGTGCCTGCTCTGGAATAGAGTTAACTGAAAAGATGATCGATTCTTAGTGCAGGTGTGCTAAAACGCGGTTGAGGCGATTTCATGCTTCTTAGGAGATGCAACAATGCGAGCCTCTAAAACAAGCGGGAAAAATCATAGTGAAGAGGTGGTAGAGCTGCGCGCCCGAGTGGCAACATTAGAGCGGATGAACCGGAGGTTGACCAGGAGCATAGACCCGGATGAGAGCTTGGACGAATCATGGATCGAGTGGGAAAGAACCTTTGACGCAACAAGAGATTCGATAATGATTCTTGATAGTGAGTTCAAGATTGTCCAGGCAAATCTCGCCACATCACGAGTCCTTGGCAAGCCTATTGAGCAGATAGTTGGAGAAACCTGTTGGCGGGTCGTTCATGGCACAGAGAAACCTCCCGAAGAATGCCCATTAAGGCAAGCCCTCTACAGCAAGAACCATGAGGAAGCGGAAATCTACGTGCCGGAAAAGAATGTCTGGATAGAGGTCTCTGTGGATCCCGTATTGGATGATCAAGGCAATGTCAAGAAGGCCGTTCACGTCATACGAGATGTCACCGAGCGCAGGAAGACGCGGAAGAGGGAGAAACAATATATTCGAGAGCTGGAATTTCTTTCTGAATCGGCGGCGGCATTTGCCCAGTTCCCTATCGGGATGGACCTTTACGGATACATTGCGGGTCGATTGAAAGAACTGGTACCCGGCGCAATTATCGCCGTCAACTCCTATGAAAGAGAGTCGGACAGCCTTCGCGTGCGCGAGCTTCTGGGGCTTGGAGGCAATACGAAGGCCGTAATCAAATTAATGGGTGCAAACCCAGTTGGCAAATGTTTCGAGATAGATGACCAGGCAAGAGAAGGTCTGGCAAGAGGCGAGCTTGAAAAGGTGCCTGGAGGTATATATGACCTATCGCCCGGGATCCCAAAGGCCGTCTGCCATGCGATTGAGAAGCTTCTGGGGCTGGGCAACGTGTACGGCATCGGCTTGAGCAGGAATGGAGAACTGCTCGGAAGCATCATCATCCTGACGCGCAGCAGGGACGAACTGGGCAATAGAAGCTTGATTGAGACTTTCATAAAACAGGCCGCCGTGGCTTTGCAGCGTGCCGAGGCCGAGAGGGCGATTCAGGAGAACGAAGAGCGGCTTGAGGCGGCCATCGACGCAGCTTCGCTTGGGATCTGGGATTGGGACTTGACGACGGGTCATATTGTGTGGGCCGGTCGTCACGACAAGCTCTTAGGTTTCGCGCCGGGCGAATTCGACGGCAGGTATAAGACGGTTGAGAGCCGGATTCATCCGGATGATGTGGACGGTTTGAAACAGGCGGTCGAACGGTCGTTACATGAGCGAGTCGATTACACTCATGAGTATCGCGTCATGTGGCCCGACGGAACGATGCACTGGATAGCCAGCCGGGGGCGATACTGCTGGGACCGGATGGGCCGGCCGACGCGTATGCTGGGGGTCGTCAGCGATGTCACCGACCGTAAACGGGCGGAGGAAGCTTATCGCTCGCTGGTGGACCATTCGTTGCAGGGACTGGCAATCTTCCAGGATGGCCGTGTTGTCTTTGCTAACAGAGCTATGGCGGAAATCACCGGCTATACGGTGGAGGAGATGCTGACCTTAACGTTTGAGAAAGTGCAGGCGTTTGTACATCCGGACGACCGAGAGATGGTCTGGGATCGCCACAGACGCCGAATGCAGGGCGAGCTTCCGCCGGAGCAGTATGAGCTTTGCGGCATAAGAAAGGACGGCTCAATTCGCTGGCTGGCAATTGATGCCAGCACGGTCGAGTATCAGGGAAGATCGGCTATTCAGGCCACCTATGTTGACATCACAGAAAGCAAAACGGCCAAAGAGGCACTGCTGAAGAGCGAAGAAGAGCTCAAGGCCATCTTCGAAGGTGCTGTTGATGGGATTGTCTATGCGGACAGAAGAGGCTACGTGATTGAGGTGAACCCTGCCTTCACAGAGATAACGGGGATCCCGAGAGAACAAGTCGTTGGTAAGCACGGCGTCAATCTTGCCAAGCAGTTTGCAAAGCCCAAGGACATCCCACGATTGCTCAGGGCAATAAGTGACGCGCTTAGAGGCAAATCCATAATTCTCCACGAATTGGAAATCAACAACAAAATTGTGGAGATAGCCACTCCTTTACTAATGAAGGAAACGATAGGAATTACCGCTGTGCTGCGAGATGTCACCGACCGTAAACGGGCGGAGGATGCGCTGCGACAGAGCGAGAAGAAGTTCCGAAGCCTTTTCAACAACGCCGAGGTGGGGATGTTCCGCTCGCGCCTCGACGGGTCTGAGTTTCTGGAATCGAATGACAAATACCTTTCCATACTCGGCAGGACGCGAGAGGATGTTGTAGGCAAACCAACCGTGATACTCTGGGCAGACCACAAGGACCGGGAGGAGATGGTCAAGATCCTCAAGGACAAGGGTCACGTGAACAGCTTCGAATGCAGATTACTCAACAAGGCGGGAGAAGTGATAAACTGCCTCACCTCGCTAAGGCTTTATCCAGAAACCGGGATCCTGGAGGGGTCGATCGTGGATATCACGGAGCGCATAAAGGCGGAGGAGAAAATCAAGGTATTTTCCGACGCTATTAATAGTGCCTTTGACTGTTTTGTGCTTACTGACGAGAAGGGGAATATTACTTACGTGAATGACTCCGCTTGCAGAATGTTCGGATATACTAATGAGGAATTCCTAAAGCTAAAAGTAATTAATCTCGATGCCGATCCGACGGTTGCCAAAAAAATCATAAAGGAGATAGCGGCAAATGGAAAATGGAGCGGCGAAGTAACGAATATCAGGAAAAATGGAGAAACATTCCCTTGCCTTTTATCTAGTTTTATCATCAAAGACGATAAAGGCATTCCAAAAGGGACAATGGGCATTCTTAGAGACATCACCGAGCATAAAAAGGTAGTAAAAGCATTAGAGGAATCCGAGCAGCGGTTTAAGACACTCTTCGAGTATGCTCCTGATGCTATATATTTAAATGATATGAATGGCAACTTTGTCGATGGTAACATGGCGGCGGAGAAAATGATTGGATATAAGAGAGAGGAACTTATCGGCTCAAACTTTGCCGAAGCCGGCCTTTTGTCGCCGGAGGAGATTCCTAAAGCGCTGGCAGGTTTTGAGAAAAATATTAATGGTGAATCTTCAGGACCGGATGAGTTCACTCTTATACATAAGGATGGTAATCATGTCCCGGTTGAAATCAGGACTTTCCCTGTTAGAATTGGAAATGAGATTCTGGCTTTAGGTATCGCTCGTGACGTCACTGAGCGTAAGCTTACGGAGGATGCGCTGCGGGAAAGCGAACAACAGTACAGGGAGCTTTTTGAGAATGCGCGAGAGGCCATCGTAATTATTGATATGGATAAGAGAATCACGGACGCGAATAAGTTCGTTGAAGAATACGGATTTAGTAAAGGAGACATGACTGGAAGAAACTATCTTGATTTTGTTGCGGAAGAATACAAAGAAAAGGCCATCGAGGATTTTGAAAAGCTGCGTCGCGGAATACCTCAGGAAGGTGAATTTAATGTTATCACTCCGAAAGGGATTGTTACAGCATATTATAGAGATAATCCGATAGTACGAGCTGGCAGTGTTATATATGTGCAGGCTGTATTAACGGACATCACCGAGCGCAAGCGGGCGGAGGATGCTCTACGTACCAGCGAAGCCAGACTGTCCGAAGCCATGAAAATCGCTAAGCTGGGCTATTGGGAGTATGATGTTGCCGACAACGTATTCATTTTCAACGATCAATTCTACTGTGTTTATCGCACATCCGTCGAACAAGTGGGGGGTTATCGAGTTTCACCTTCTCGGTACGCTGAATTGTTCCTGTATCCTGGCGATGCGCCGGAACTCGGCGAAGAAATCCGGAAAGCTATCGAGACTACCGATCCAAACTTCAGTAGCAGAGCAGAACACCGCATTATATATGGCGATGGTAATATAGGCTACGTTTCCGTTCGTTACTTTGTCGTCAAGGATAATCAGGGCCGTACCATCAAGACCTACGGCGTCAATCAAGACATCACCGACCTCAAGAAAGCCGAGTATTTAATGCAGAAAGAGCGAGATAAGGCCCAGAAATACCTGGATGTTGCAGCGGTCATGATGATTGCTGTTGACTCCGAACAAAGAGTGGGTCTGATCAATAAGAAAGGTTGTGAGATTCTGGGCTATACCGAAGAAGAAATCCTCGGTAAAAACTGGTTTGATAATTTCCTGCCGGAGAGGTTTAGAAATGAGGTCAGGGAGGTCTTTGAAATGTTTCTGCGAGGACAGGCTGATGCTCCCGAATATTTCGAGAATTCTGTTTTGACCAGGGATGGCCAAGAGCGGCTCATCGCCTGGCATAACACAACCGTTAGAGATGAGAAGGGCAATTTCGTCGCAATCCTGAGTTCGGGAGAAGACATCACCGAACACAAGAGGACTTTGAATGCTTTAGTGCAATCCGAAGAGAAGTATCGAAATCTCTTTGAACATGCGCGCGATACAATCGTTACGTTTGATCCGAAGGGAAATATCACAGATGTTAACAAGGCTGTCGAAGAGTACGGGTTCAAACGAGAGGAGCTCATGGGCAAATCGCTCTTTGATTTTGTTATTGAAGAGCACAGAGCTAAAGCATTTGAGGATTTCGAGACGCTAATCGGCGGTCGTTCTGTGCACAGCGAGA
This sequence comes from uncultured Pirellulales bacterium, assembly GCA_964530105.1. GTDB lineage: Bacteria > Planctomycetota > Phycisphaerae > Sedimentisphaerales > Anaerobacaceae > JAFGPJ01. The sequence goes on from CAZHBL010000028.1 coordinate 8,434, forward strand.
TGGATGTAATCACTCCGAAAGGGACTGTCACGGTAGAGTACAGCGACAATCCGATAATGCGCGGTAAGGATGTTGTGGGTGTCCAGGCCATTCTGACGGACATCACCGATCGCAAGGGAGCAGAGCGGGCGCTGCGGGAAAGCGAGGAAAGATACAGGTCATTATTTGAAGGCTCGTTGCATCCAATTGCCATCTACGATCGCGATGCCAATATTGTCATGTTGAATGATATAGGAGCAAGAAACCTGAAAAAGCCTTTGCATAAGATACTTGGAAGGCCCCTCAGGGAATTCAGTCCTGAAACCCACGAGCTGACCGTAAAGCGCGTGCGACAGGTTTTGGAAAACGGAAAACCTCTATCCGCTGAAGATGAAATATTCCTGCCTGACGGCAAACGCTGGTTTCTGTCAACTCTGCATCCTGTATTGAATTCCCCAAAAAAATCCAACCTGGTGCAAGTCATCTCGTACGATATCACCGAGCGTAAACAGGCGGAAGAAAAGATTGCGAGACTGGCTAAATTACCAGCCGAAAATCCCAAGGCGATAGTTCGCATTTCTGAGAGTGGGGCTGTTCTCTACAGTAATAAGGCCAGTGCTCCACTGCTCGAAGCCTGGGAGTGTCGTGAAAGGCGTCGTTTGCCGGAGTATTGGTACGAATTTGTCCTTAAAGCATTGAGATATAAGCAGAACCAAAAGACAGAAGTCCAGTGTGGTGGGCAGATATTTTCATTGACATTCGCACCGGTGGCGGAAGCCAACTACGTTAACGTGTACGGCCATGACATCACCGAACGCAAGAAGGCTGAGGGCAAACTACAGGAGTATCATGTGAAACTCAAGGCCATGACTTCCGAGATCCTGCGAACCGAGGAACGTGAAAGGAAGCGCATTGCAATAGGATTGCATGACAACATATGTCAAAACCTGGTCCTTACAAAAGTTTTGCTCCAGTCAGTTTTGAGATTGGTATCGGACGCAAGCGTATCAGGACCACTGAAGATGGCGTGTGGGGCAATGAGCGAGTTGATCGAACAAGCTAACTCGCTGACATTTGAGCTAAGTAATCCGATCCTGCAAGAGCTGGGTTTTGTCATGGCGATGAAAAAACATCTCGCCGAAGAAATTCAGCAAAAGTATGGGATTGCATTTGAGTTTGAGGGTAGTGAGCGGCTACGTATCCCGGATGAAGAAATTAAGAATGTTTTATTCCGTATATCACGGGAATTGCTTATGAATATTGTTAAGCATGCGCAGGCACGTAACGTGAAAGTATCCATCCATAAAAGGCGGAGTCAGATACACCTCGTTATTCAAGATAATGGGGTGGGATTCGACAGCAAAAAAGTCGGTTTGGAAATATTTAGAACAAGTAGATTTGGCCTCTTTAGTATTCGAGAACAATTGGAACACTTAGGAGGAACCTTTGCGATTGAATCCAAACCTGGGCGAGGCACTACGGCTACGGTGGTCGTGCCGCTGGGAGAGAACACAATTGGCTAAATGTAAAGGGGACGTCAATGAATATACTAATTGCAGATGACCACGGAGTTATGCGGGAAGGATTGAAAGTCCTGATTGACAACCAGCCTGATATGAAAGTGGTTGGTGAAGCTGAAGACGGGCAGAAGGTAGTGCTGTTGGCAAAGCAGCTTTCGCCGGACATTATAGTCATGGATATCTCTATGCCGAATCTGAACGGAGTTGAGGCAGCTCGCATTATCCTTAAGGAAAATCCCAATATCCGGATCATAGCTTTGTCGGTGCACTCCGATAAGCATTTTGTAACGGAGATGCTCAAAGCAGGTGCTTCAGGGTATGTACTCAAATCCTGTCTTTTTGATGAGGTGCTTAAAGCCATACAGACGGTTGGGAACGGTGATTATTATCTAAGTCCAAAGATAACCGACGTCGTGGTGGATGACTACAAATACTACATGGGCATCCTCAATAAGTCTGCTGAAGTCCGTCTCACACCGCGCGAACGCCAGGTTCTACAACTGTTGACTGAGGGCAAGTCAACCAAACAAATCGCCTTAGCCCTTCACGTGAGTCCCAAAACGGTAGATTCAAATCGCCGCGAGGTCATGAACAAGCTGGGCATTTTTAGTGTCGCAGAACTCACTAAATTCGCAATCAGGGAAGGATTAACTTCGGCAGAATTCTGATCGACCGTGCCGAGGTGAGAGTTATGTGTCGCACTTGACCATCGCCATGCAATTCTAAAGAAAAAATTCTACGCTCTCCAGGATGTTTTCTTCATCGAAAGGTTTGGTAATGTAATCGTCAGCACCAATTTCATAACCTGTGATTTTGTCCTCTAATCCTCCTTTGGCCGTCACCATGATGATCTTTGTCTCCGAGAGAGAGGGGTACCTGCGTAGTCGTCGACACACCTCGTAGCCATCCATGTCCGGCATCATAATATCGAGCAAAATAAGGTCCGGCTGGAAATCCAGTGCGATTTTTATAGCCTCTTCACCGTTTGCGGCAGTTCTAAGATCGTAATGTTCACCAAATAGCTCCTCCATAATTGCCGTATTGTCCGGATTGTCATCAACAGCCAATATTTTCTTCTGTTTATTCATCTTTCTAATCCTTTTCATGTCGTATATTCTGACTCAGTGTCCATCAACTCAGATTGTTCACATATTCGGGAGTTAATACCGACGCCACTCAGTACCGGCGCTACTGTAGTTTCGACTTCTGTTGAGATTGGAATCTCAAATGAGAACACAGTGCCGCCCTCCGGCCGGTTTGCCGCCCAGATGCTGCCGCCGTGCAGTTCAACTAATCCTTTGGCTACTGCTAATTCAAAGTTTTTACTGTTTCTGCCTGAAGTAATATATCTTTCTATTTGAACTGATTGATTGAAAAGCTCTTTGATTTTGCTGCTTTCTACGGTTCGTCTGTTGCTTTCAATATCCACACATATCTTGTCTTGGTGTTCTTCCACTCGTATATCGATACTGTCACCTTCATGAGCACCCCTGATTATGTCACCTATCAAATATTCAAGTATTTTGGCAATCTTTTCACGATCAGCATTGACTAACATATCTTCAGTGGGCATGTCGATATTAAAGTTGATCATTGTTAAAGCTGTTTTCAATTTGAGCTGATTCACGACTTTCGTGACCACGGATTGTATGTTGAATAAAGTCTTTTGTAATTCCACTCTGCCCGCGTAAATTTCTGAGATATCAATAATGTTACTAATAGTTTTTTCAAGATGCTCCATGCACTCATTAGCAACTATGAATTGATGGCGTAGTTTCGGATCGGTTTTTTTGAAGGTATTCTCAGCAACTTTTGCGGAAATAGTTGAGGTAACAATGGAAATGATGTTCTTGGCAACTAATACCAGAGTTCTCAAGCTTTCCATTGCGGTAATAGTAACTTCATGCCTTATCTGCTCAACTTCTTCGGCTCGTTCAAGGTGCAGATAGATGCGTATTTTTGCCAGGAATTCATCTCCATCGAAAGGCTTAGTTATATAATCGTCTGCTCCGGCCTTATAGCCTTCAAGACGTTCCGATACCAATGCTCTGGCAGAGACCATGATAATCTTTGTATGCTTAAGTGTATTGTACTCTCGCAGTCGTCGACATACCTCATAGCCATTCATGCCGGGCATCATAATATCAAGCAAAATGATGTTGGGTTGGAACTCCTGCGCAATCTCCAGAGCTTGCTCACCGGTCATGGCCACTTTGAGATCGTAGTAATCCTCCAACAGTTCTTCTATGATGGAGATATTATTAGAATCGTCATCCACAGCTAAGATTTTTCCTTGTATTCTCATAATTTTATCCCATTTCAAATTTTAGACTCCGGCGCAGCATACACATATGATGCTATTGGTCTTTATAAGGTCACTTTTCAGTTTCAGAACCATTGTTATTAACACCAGCCAATACCAGTTGGTCCTGCGTATATGTTCCTGCGGATAACGGTATCTCAAAAGAGAAAACCGCCCCGCCTTCTGGCCTGTTTTCTGCCCAAATGCGGCCTTTATGTGCGGTGATGATCTCGAGGCTGATTGCAAGTCCCAACCCTGAGCCGCCTGCTCCTGTCTTTGTCTTGCTCGACTGCACAAACTTGTCGAACACGGCAGCCAGCTCGTCCGGAGGAATTCCAGGGCCTTGATCACGAACTGAAACTCTGACTGAACTCTCAACACAGCATATACCAACATTGATGATCCTGCCCTCCGGCGAAAACTTGATTGCGTTATCCAGTAGGTTGCGGAGCACCTGTTTGATCTTATCAGCATCAAGCGTGACCTCTCCATCGAATTTGTGCTCTTCGAGTCGTATGCTCAAGCTTCGTTCCGATAGTAACGGCTCTAATTCATTCATCACAGATTTGACTAACATAACCAGATCGGTTGGCTCGAAGACAAACGTTGTTTTTCCTGATTCCAGCTTGGCAAGGTCAAGTAGGTCATTGAGTAACTCCAGAAGTGTTTTCCCGCTTTGTTTGATCCGGTTGAAGTAGTCGTGGAGCTTATCTGGTTTGGCGGTAGTATATTTCTTGATGCCAAATGAGGCGAAACTGAGGATACTATGCAGAGGGGTACGCAGCTCATGTGACATATTGGCCAGGAACTCGCTCTTGAATTGATTGGCAGCCTCGGCTTCTCCTTTGGCTATCAGGAGTTCTTTTTCTATCTGCTTGCGCTCATCAATCTCGTTACGTAGTCGTTCGTTTGCTTTCTGAAGATTGGCAGTGCGCTCATTCACCATTAGCTCAAGGTCTCTACGATGCTCTCTCAATTCATCCTCCATGCGCTTACGGTCGGTGATGTCTTGACCGACTGCAATGACGCCGATGGATTGGTCCGCAGCATTGAAGAGGGGCGACGCGTTCCACAGCAAAATACGCTGACTTCCATCTCGTATCCGTATCAAATTTTCAAAACTCCTGGCCGTTCTCCCCGACAACACCTCTCTCATATCGAAGGCGACCCTATCCCGGATTTTATCCGGCACAAACAATTCCAAGTAGTTTTTATTTAATACTTCCTGCCTTTGCCAGCCATAGAGATGCTCCGCCCGCTCATTCCACTCTAATATTCGATACTCGGATGACAGCACAAAAATTGCGCTGCCGGCGGTCTGGACAACTGAACGGAACCGGTTCTCAGTCTCCGTCAACCGTTGTCTCACACGTTTCCTTTCAAGTGAATATCGGATAGTCCGGACCAGCATGTGTTCCAGTGATCTTCCTTTAACAAGATAGTCATCCGCCCCATTTCTTATAGCCTGCAGGCCCGTTTCCTCATCATCCAGACCGGTCAAAACAACTATCGAAGCATCGGGATTAGTGTTTTTCGTGTTTTGAACAGTGTCAATTCCACTGCTATCCGGAAGGTTGAGATCGAGTAGCGTGATGTCGTAGTCACTGTTGTTTAGACATTTGATGGCTTCAGACAGAGTACCTGCATCGTCCACATTAAACTGTCCGGGCGGATTGGACCTGTCCAGAATAACCTTTACCAGTCGGCGATCCTGAGGATCATCGTCCACCAGCAGGATGTTTGTCTTTCTAACGTTCACTTTAAGCTCATTGCTATTTTCTGATTAGCTAACATTTAGCTGGTCAACTTCTGATCCCTCGGATCATCCTTGACCAACTACACCTCAACAGGCTTGAACGAATCTAATTTGTTACCAGCCTCATCAAGCTTGTACACTTGAAACTAATTTATCTTGCTCTTGCTCCAAGCTTTTCGATTCCGGCAAAGTGAACCAGAACGTCGAGCCTGCGCCTACCTTAGATTCTACTCGAATCCGGCCCCCGTGTTTGTCCACTATCTTTTTGCACACTGCAAGTCCAGTTCCTGCTCTCTTGCTTTCCTGCCTCGAATTATAATTTTTGGACATCGTGAAAATACGTTCGTGGTACTTTTCCTCAATGCCATTTCCATTGTCCTGTATATCTATCCTGACCTCATCTTCTGCTGTCCGTCCAGCCCTTATTGAAATTCGCGGCTGGATATTATCCCTAATATCTCTACAATTCTTAATCCCATTGATAATAAGATTCTGTAATAGTTGTCTAAGCATAACAGGATCAGAATGGACTTTCGGTAAAGGTTTTGGAATTTCAATTATAGCGCCGGTTTCTTCTAATAACGCCGCAAGTTCCAATTGCTCCAACTGCTCGACGACTTCATTCAAATCAACCATCTCAAACATAATCGCCTTTGTGTCTATCCGTGAGTACGCCAGGAGATCTTCTATCATCTGAGTCATTCTTTCGGCTCCATCGATCATGAAACTCAGGTTTTCCTGGTTTTCCTTCTCAAGTTTCCCATCAAGAGAATCTTTGAGCAGCATGCCGAATGAAGAAATCTTGCGCAGTGGCTCACGAAGGTCGTGCGATGTCATATGAACGAAATCCCTAAGTTCCCCATAGGAGACTTCCAGTGCTTCTTCAACTCGTTTTCGCTCGGCAATTTCATGATGTAGTCGTTCGTTGATGGCTTTCAGTAGTTCCTCGCAGGCCCGCAATTGCTGCTTGGCGGCATTCTGCACATTTGTGGATATGATGGTCTTCTTTAAATCTGTGGTCATTTGGTCAAGTGCTCGTGAGAGCTGGCCGATTTCGTCCCTTGCATCTGTTCCAACTTTATAATCCAGATCACCCCGACCTATTATCTCAGTGCCTTTATGCAGAGCCTTAAGTGGTTCGACTATCGACTTTGTCTCAGCCAGTGCAATGCCAAAAGCTGAGAGTATAGCCAAAGCACATGCCAGTAAGCCATATCGAAAGCCACGAGCATGTGCTTCATGGACCACCTCTTCTACCGCAGCCAGCTCCGCCATATCACTCATTGTGATTGCGCCGGAAGTAATGACACCTTGTAGTTCTTCAAACGCATTGCACATAGTCTTGGAAGTATTCAGGCAAAAGGCGATGATTACCAGCATTGCCAAAACAACGAATCCAAATCCTATATATAGTTTAATGCGTATCTTCATGTTCTTTGCTCTTTGTATTGTCTTTTACTTATGTAAGCATTCTTAATCAAGAAATGGGGGATAGAAACCGCTGCCCTTTATGGCAGTATATCGACAAGGCCTTTGCCATTTTTGGGACAGCGGCACTATCCGTTAGCAATTAAGA
>CAZHBL010000028.1:15666-20585 GCA_964530105.1 uncultured Pirellulales bacterium
TCGACAAGGCCTTTGCCATTTTTGGGACAGCGGCACTATCCGTTAGCAATTAAGAATTCCAAATTATCAAAGCATCTGATCTTACTAACGATACTACAGCGCCACTTTGTAGCCGAACTAAGAGTTCTCACTTAGGCGCTTATTGGCCATCAATCGGCTCTTCCAAGTATTAAATACTAAGTTGTCAGCCATGAGGGGTGGCCGAAGAATCTACTGTTTAAAAGCATAAAGGCCAAATATCGACATAAGCCCTAATTTCCCAAACTCATACCTTACCATCTCCATCAAACGTGACGCTGTAGTATTAAAGAGCGACAAAAAGCAGAAACGTAAAGAGTACTTCCAATTCGCTTCGGGAGCGACTCTTCCGTTTCAATTCATTGTCAAATAGCAAATGTTCGACCTAACTAATCGGAACTTTCGGGACAGCGAATCACCATACAATTCCCGGTAATCATGTTCCCAAAGCCTTGCCCCATTTGTGTGTGAAGTGTGAAACGAAACAGTACGAAATACGTTTCACGAGATACGAACGACGAGCAAGGCCGGGCTTTCCGAATAGCAAACCCAGGAAGAAGCTGGTTAAACAGTCCTATTATGCGGGCGATATTCTCAATCGGAGCAGTCGAAGCACGATACAAGGTATAGTTGCATGTACTTGGTAAGAAGAAGGTAGTTTGGAGGTAAGATTATGGATATGCTGAAACGTTCTCGAATCAGAATGTTCATTCTCGTTGGGATATGTTTGGTTTTGTTTGCCTCTGGTCCGGAGTTGTTCGCTCAACAACCGGATGCAAACGAGCCGCAAGACTTGTTTGATATGTCAATCGAGGAACTTCTCAAGATCCAGGTGTCCGTGGCCTCAAAGAAACCCGAGTCTCAATATGAAGCGCCGGGTGTTGTCGTCGTCGTTCCCCGGAATGAGTTTGAACTCTACGGCGACAGGGACCTCCATCAGCTTATGCAACGTCAGCCCAGCGTTTACACAGGGCACTCCTTTGCCTATTCGGACAATCTTGCCGCTTTTCGAGGTGACATGTCCACCCACCAGGAAAGGCACACTCTAATTCTCCTCAATGGCCGGCCCATCCGGGAGAGCGCCCTTGGTTACAATTTTCCCGTTTACATGGCATTTCCTCTGACCGGCCTGGAGAGCGTCGAGCTGATTCGCGGACCCGGCTCGGTTCTATACGGAACAAATGCCTTTACAGGTGTTATCAATCTAAAGTCCAGACCCATCCCGGATCAATACGAGGTCTCGATCTACGGTATGGGAGGTAGTTACGGGTATTATGATACCACTGTTTCGCTCGGCGGACGATCCGGCGATCTTGGATTCCTTACTGATATACGGGCAGCCGGTCTGGATGGATACCCTTATCGTTTTACCGATCAATATGGTGTGTATGGCGATGATAATGACTTCAACAGAAGTATTTCGGGAACGGTACATCTGGATTATCAGGATTTGACGTTCGACTTATTTGCGGCCGATGTAGATATATTCACTATGGGAGTTATGCCGCTCTGGTCCAATTCTCACCACGAATCCCGTAACAAGAGACTATTTGCCAACCTCGGGTATAAAATTCCGCTGCACGAGCGGGCGACCCTGGAGTTGAATGCCACGTATAACCTTCAGGAAGACATACTTGCAGGCATTGGGACCCGCCTGATTGGCACGAACACATCGGATGTCCTGGGTGAGGTGACTCTCTTTACTAATCCGCTTGACAATCTGAACTTCGTCCTCGGTTTCCTGCAGGAATATCGTACAAACTACAAATCTGATGACGAATACTTTCAATCCATCCCCTCGTACAATTATGCACCCAGAGGCCTCTACGCTCAGAGTGACTATAAGCTAAATGAAGTCGTCAAAGTCATTGCCGGTACGCAATGGAACAAGTCCCCCTTAGGTGACTCCGATTTCGTATCCCGCTATGGAATCATCCTTACTCCGTATAAAAAATGGGGTGTCAAACTTCTACGTGGCGAAGCATTCAGAGGCCCTTTGGCAGTGGAAACAGACCTCTACGATCCGGGAATCTATATTTTCACCGGTAATAAGGACCTCAAACCAGAGACAATCACAACGTATGACGCACAGCTCTTCTATCATGATGAAAAAACATACGCCGCCGTTACGTACTTTAACAGCACAACGGATGACATGATTATCTATGACTTTCAGGGCTCCAACGTGTCGTATACAAATGGTGGCCGGCAGCGATTTGATGGTATTGAGTTCGAGGCCAAACGCTCCTTGAGCCGGCACTGGAATATGCTCGGTTCATTTATGTACCAGAATAACGACGCCGATGCCGGCATTGATCCAAGCTACGTGCCGGAGAATATGGCCAAGCTGGGAATGGACTACACCTGGGATGGAGGCAGCGCGGCGGTCTTTTGTACTCACTATGGTAAGCCACCGAGTATCGATTCTCCAATCTCGGGAAATCCAGATACCAAAGCCGCAAGTTTGGTCTCTATGAACATCCGGCTTGACGTGTCCAATTGGTTGGATTTCCCCAAGAAAAGAGCGATTCTTACTCTCCGTGCCGAAAACCTGCTCGATGAAGATGTATATGTGCCGAATTTTGGCCAGGGTTATTTCCCTTACGGCCCAGGCAGGACGTTATATGCCGGATTAGAGGCTCGCTTTTAAATGTTTAGGAGCAAGGTTGCTATAAAATGAAAATTAAGCCGTACATTTCGTTATTGTTGTTGTTCTCTTTTGTATTGGTGTCTGCGCCCCGTGTCCGCGCGGATTCCGAAAAAAGCAAGGAATGTCAAATCAAGGCGGCCTTCTTATACAACTTCATGAAATTCGTCGAGTGGCCTGCAGAAAAAATGGGTGATGCTAACGAGCCGGTCGTAGTAGGACTTATCGGGTCAAAGAATTTCGTTAAGGCTCTGGAGCCTATCGAACAGAAAAAATTTCACAACAGAAACATCATTCTGAAATACTTTGCCGGTTATGAGAAACTAAAGAAGCCGCAAGAAACCGATAAGAGGCAGTGGAACAAGGAAATGGAGGCGCTCAAGAATTGCCACATGCTCATGTTTTGTGTTTGTGATTCCGTGCATGTAGAGGAAACGAGCGAGATCATCAAAGCATTAAGAGATTCGCCCGTATTAACGGTGGGCGAAGAGGATGATTTCCTGGAATCCGGCGGTATCCTTAATTTCCTGATGGAGGATAAGAAAGTTCGTTTCGAGATCAATGCCGTTGCCGCGAAAAAGGACAAGCTCAAGATAAGCTCCCAGTTGTTGCGTTTGGCCAAGAGAGTGGTAGAAGAAGACGGCGCAGAGGGGGCGAAGGACTGATCATGTCTATAACGCAAAACATGACAATAAAACGTAAGCTGATATTGATTATCATGCTAACGTGCACTATGGCTTTGCTGCTGGCCGGCACCTTAGACCTGGCCAGTCAACGCGCGGCAATCCGGAAAGAACTCATTCGCAGTATATCGTGCTACGCGCAAATCATAGGTGAAAACTGCAGGGCGGCGCTCTCTTTTGAAGATGCAAAAGACGCATCGGAGACGCTCAAATCACTGGAGGTAAAGTCTTCGATAGTTTTTGCTTGTGTATATACGAATGAAGGCAAGGTGCTGGCGCGCTACCAGCGTACTGACATTGAGGAGGATATCCCGGCGCCGCCGTGTGGCAAAGAAAGTTACTGGTTTGACAGCCGCTATTTCAAGCTATTCAAGCAGATTGGCAGCGGCGATGAGGTTATCGGCACAGTACATATCCAGCTTGACACGAGCGAGATAAAGGCCCAGCTCTGGCAGGAATTGGGCATTAAGATCCTGTTTGTGCTCGTGTGTTCCATTGTTGCCTGTCTGGTTTCATTAAGACTTCAGCGTCTTATCTCCGGCCCAATCGTCAATCTGGCAGAGGTCTCAAAAGTTATATCAGAAGAGAAGAACTATTCCATCCGAGCCGTGAAGCAAAACAATGATGAAGTTGGCTCACTAATAGATGCATTCAACATAATGTTGGAGCAAATCCAGCAGCGTGAATCAGCCCTGACCGATGCAAGAGATCAATTAGAGACAAGAGTAAGAGAACGTACTGCTGAACTGACCACCTCCAATCAGCGACTGACCGGAGAAATCATCGAGCGCAGGAAGACAGAAGAGGAGTTACGTAAAGCTGAAGAGCGGTTCAGGCAGGTGGTTGAAAGTGCCGGCGACTGGATTTGGGAAGTTAATACCCAAGGATTATATACCTACGCAAGTCCTATTGTAGAAAGAGTACTTGGCTATAAGTCGGAAGAAATTGTAGGCAAAAAGCATTTTTATGACTTTTTTGACCCAGGCGTGAAAGAGGATCTAAAAAAAGCAGCTTTTGAGGTTTTTGCCAAGAGGGAGAGTTTCAAAGGCTTTGTTAATCCTAATATGCATAAGAATAGCAGCAGCGTCATTATGGAGACATCCGGCACACCGATAATAGACGAGAAAGGAAATCTCTGCGGTTATAGGGGAGCAGACAAAGACATCACCGAGCACAAGCGGGCGGAGGAGGCGCTTAAGGAATCCGAAAGAAAATTTAGAGCCATTTTTGATAATGTAAACGACGGAATACTTCTAGCGGATACGGAGACAAAGAAATTTGATACTGGCAATAATACAGCCTGTCGAATGTTAGGTTATAGTCTTGAGGAGATTAAAAATTTAGGCGTCACAGACATTCATCCCAAGGAAGATTTACCCTATGTTTTGGAACAGTTTGAGAGGCAACTAAGAAAAGAGATTGCATTGGGTAACGATCTTCCGGTGAAAAAAAAAGACGGCAGTGTTTTTTATGCTGACGTCAACGCTTCTTCTATAACACTGGCTGGAAGAACATATCTTATAGGTATCTTTAGAGACATCACCGAACGCCAGCAAAAAGAGAAAGAACTC
>CAZHBL010000029.1:0-20562 GCA_964530105.1 uncultured Pirellulales bacterium
CTTACGCTATCAAAAGTGATGATTTAGGTGCCTAACTGCGAAAGTTGGGTTAGCAGGAGCCGTATATTATGTGCCACCAGAAGACTTCGGACGGTTCCAGATCGAAACAAATGATAGTCATGCTTTCATTCTTGATTCTGCAACCGGCCAGGTATGGTCATCAGGTTTTTATGTTTCTCCTTCAGGGATTCGTGTAGAACATGATCCGAATTTCTATGCTCCCAAAACATACCCTCACACTACAGGGTAGCTTTAATAACCGCGACGCACTGATATTAATTCACGTGTCAATTCTGTTACGAGCTTCTGAGCTGCTCGTAGAAGACCATTGCCGGGCTACCGGCGAAGCTGATTCCCATCCATGCGGCTTCATCAATTTCGTCCTGCGTGAAGCCTTTCTCTTTAACTTTTTTCAGATGTTTGAGGCAAAGGAATTATCCTGAGCACTAAGATTACCAGCGCAGCGCCTGCTATATTGCATAGAAGATCGAGTAGCGATGGCGTCCGCGTCGGCAGTTCCATCTGGACGGTTTCGATGATGAGACTCAGGACCGCAACGGCCAATATTGTCAGAAAGGCGGCCGGCCTGAGGGACATGTGTTTGTTTCCGATCAGAAACATTAGCATGCACAAAGCAAAGGGAACAAAACCGAGAATATTGACGAGGATATCCTTCCAGTACATGTCTCGCCAAAACCGTACTACCATGTCCCTTCTTAGGGGCTTGAATGTCGAAGGAATGATCAGGTGGTTCGTATTGCCCATCTGGTTGTGTACCAATACGCCTGTTCGCTCTGCAAAAGTGTACAAAATCATTGGCTCAGGCTCAATAGCGTCGGGCTTGTCCACCGACCTGTCGGCCCATAACTCGTAATGTTGTCGGATTTGCTCGGATGTCAACAGGGTATCATATAGGGCTACACCATACAGGTTACCAGCCCAGGCATTATGACCGATTGACGAATTGCCAAGATTAAGGTAGCCACAGAAATGCTCCACTCCTATCAGTGATCGAATTTCGTACGACCGGGCCAGATCTCCGTTGACATAAATCTCGGTTCGCTCGGATCCGGAGGCTATTGTGATTAGCTTTTTTTCATTTATATTGAGCCCGTTTTTAAGGTCGATCTCGCGATATGTATTGCGAGCATTATTCTGGTTGTCCCTGCTTCGTATAACCAGAAAGGTCTTCCATTGCCCAATGACCAATGGTGAGCGGGGATAACCGTCATGGAAGGATATGATATGTGACAAACCACCGCTTTTTACCTCGTGCGGCTCGACGTAGATTTCGATCGTGGTGGGTACAAACATATGAGTTCTTGTTCGGAGATCGACAGGTGAATCGCTGTAAATAACACCGCCACTTGCTCTTCGAGTTGAAAGACCTTGCTTATAGAATTGAATGCCATCCTGCTGGGCTCGCCAGCGAACCTGATTTTCTGAAAAAAAGTTCAAAGGCCAAAAGCCGAACAATAAGGTCACGATACTGACCAAGATCAACAATGAAATGCTCAGCCTTCGACTTACCATTTACAGATTGGCTCCAGGTATTGTTCGCATACGGATTTCTCGAATATACATCTGCGGACAGCTTCTTATTTCTTCCTTTATCAGTGGTATTCTTATATCTCACACAGATTGTCTGTCAGGAGTTTTTGTGCTGTTCGTAAAAGACCATTGCCGGTGGGCCGGCGAAGCTGATACCCTTCCGAATGGTGGGACTTTAAGGGATTCATGCGTAGAAACCACCCGCATCGACAAGAGGCCGCGTATGAATTCGAAGATACTGCTCTTGCCGCAAAAGAGAACAAGAACTGCATTTATAAGTAATTTCATCAATCGGAGCATGAAACCTCCAGCAATTACGAAAAAGACCAGAATATGGCTTAAGGTCCCGCCATTCGGGACTGTCCATAGTTCCTAATTATATAGTTATCCCTCTTAGTTATCCTTAGTTATTCTCTTGGCAAATAAGTGCGTAGAACGCTTAACATAGTCATTAGGTCACCTTGGATCCTAATCATTCAGTTCGCCGTCACGTGCCTACCAGCACGATACTTTTGATGGCTCATCTTTGAGAATTGCGGCCACTCTGGAAAAGGTAGAGTTTTCTTGAATGAATAAGTATTCACACTTTGACAATAAGAACATATCTATAATACTTTCGCGATAAACGACTGTAGTCAATTCCTCAAAGCCGCATCGTTTTGCATATTTATGGCGCCCCATACCTTCCGGCAGATCAATATCCACTTTGGGAATCATAATCACGTTAGAATATTTCTTCTGCACATATTCCCTTGCAGCATCGCTGTCAGTCGCTAAGAATATCTTCGGATTTTTCAAAGGAGTTTTCTTTACTTCTTCAAACAGATGATTGAGAGTCGCAGTAGGCATTCGATCAGTCATGCGAATATGAATGCCAATGCAGTTTGACGTAAGTCCATGCTCTTCAGAGAACTCATTGACGACCTTCTCTATGGAAGGTTGCAATCTGATGCAATTAGTCAAAATGCGAGAATCAAATTGGGGACAATAATCAACAAAAAATACCAAGTCCTCCTTTAACCTCAACGGGCAATCGCCCCCAACGCAAATGTCATTCTTGGAGAATAGGGTTCCTATTGCGTGTCGAAAAGTATGAGAGGCCCGTTTGCGCTCTTGTGTGTATAGGTACCAATGCCGCTGTAACTTCCTCAAGGAACTTCGGGGAAAGTACTTCTGAAGTACCCTCCGTATGACCCTTCTCTTCTTAAGAAAGTTCGATTCCCCCCTTCTGTACAAATCCCAGACTGATTTCTCAGGCGTGTCTTTCCATATCGGTGGATATGAAGACTTGTGCGCGAAATCTGGTATATCCGCAAAGGTTGATATTGATTCCACGTATTCGAGCCTAAAGAATAGAGGGAATGCATTCACACCCTTGGGGGCGAATTGTCCGTCGCTCCAGTCGACCAACAAGATGCGCCCAGTATGTCGGGCATAACCGATGGCGTTGCACAGACTTATAATTCGATTGCCTAAACCTGATGCCCCTTTGACTATCAGGTATTTTGTTAAGAAATCTGGGGACATCATTGAGCCATCAACTCCAGATATGCGTTGTAGTCTGCATTACTGAAGAACGTTGCCTGACGCCGATTGCCACGCTGCGTCACGTGGTGCGGCACACCAGGAACCACAACTCGTGCTAACCTTGCCATGATAAAATAATAATTCCTCACCGACACAATTGCAATAGAAAAATAGGTATGGTGTCCCGAATGGCGGGACTTTAAGCGACATATTTTAGCCTCCACTGAGTTCTTGTCATTTTCATAGATGGATAATGTTGCCATTCCCTACGAACCATTCGTGGCTCTATTCTCCCAAGCCGCTTTGGAACAAGTTCAGAAGCTATCTCAGTAAGTATCGCCCGATATATCTGAGGAAGTAACCAGAAGCTCGATGATGCTAAGGCGGGAGAAAAACTAATGATCGTTCTAAGAGCACCAACACAACTTATCCTCTGCGGATCAACTTCTTTTTCAACCGCCGCCTCCATCATAATCGTCCGAACAATGTTGATAGCTGTCAGTCGAGCGATTATCTCCTTGCGAATACCATCCGGACTTTGACTGCGAATGACATCCGAAGAGAAGTTCACCTTAACCTCTCGAAAAAGAGTCTCAATCCGCCAGCGTTTGATATAAAGCTCTGCGATAGCTTGTGCCGGATATTTCCGGTTATCCAGCAATGACGTAGCAAACCAGATTTCTTTTCTTTGTCCGCGAATACGCACGGTCGCTTTAATAAAACGAACCATCAAATGCGCGGGCAATCTCGGATTCTTGAGCCTGTAATTCTTATTGACATTCAAAGAGCCAATAAAATCATTGCGGCTGTAAGAATGGATTCTTTTTACACGGGATATTTTAGGGCATTGATGGGCACGTGTTATAAACTCGACACCTTGTTGTTGATAATACCAATAGAAATGAGCAGCCGCAAAATGCCTGTCTGCTATCAGTAAATCACCTTTTTGAAGGCTATCCAGGATAGAAAACAGCATCATGTTTTCAGCCTGATTATAACGACCAATGGCATAATTTATTACCGTCATCGTGTTGGCAAGACAAAAAGTTACAAGGCGAACCAACGGATATTTTCCTTTGCCGTGGTAGCCGTCATTGGTTCCAAATGCCCGAAACAACTCCGGCTTGTCACTCATAGAAACACATGTACCATCAGCCAAAACAATGCGATGTTCCTTCCATTTATCGAATTGCCCGGAAAGTCTTTGAGATTGCAGACTAACACAATCAAATAATCTACGCCAAAGCTTTATCGGCAACCTGGCTCTGGCTTGAGCGACATTTGTACGGGCCGGACATTGGCCCGCCAGAGAAGGAAACCAACTGGCGAAATTGGCCCATATCACCTGCCAGGACGCATTGAACGAATCTTCCGGCCAGATGGCAGCCATGATCATATGGAGCACTGTAATAATGGGTGTAATCTTTCGCTCTCTATACGTGTAGCCGATGGATTTGTATGCCTGCATGATGAAAAAATCCGGCAAAACTTTTCTGACCGCGTTTAAAGTTACTTGTTCTAATTTTTGTGAAATCTTTTCAGAATTCCCGGTCGAAATGTCGATACTGTCCTTAAACATATTATGGTCTCCTTTCCGATTAGAGTTAGTGTTAACTTCTTTATCGGTTACGGGAGACCTTTTTTCTTAATACCTTTAAAGTCCCGCCATTCGCACCCTTCCCATTTTCCAGCATTAAAAGACCGGCTTGAATATCTGCCTTCCGCGGCCCCTTCGTCAAATTAATCATTGTCCCACCCGGATTATCCCCGGCAGCAGATGTGCTTCTTAAGATAATGCCTCTGGGATTTTGGCTTGGTTCCCGACCTCGAACAAGGTCAGTGACGAACCATTATCATTAACGCGTGCTAAAAATAACGGTGCTTCGGCGTGCTTCATTAACACAAGCTCAACACCTTCTCTATAAGCCATCAATGAAATCGCCCGCTTATGGTCTTGACCTTGAGCAGTTAGTCCTATTGCCGATCTATTACCGTCGGCGCTAAGTACGATACCCGGCTTTCCATCAGGTACGAGGACCTCGATCCGCCTGGCCTGTAGAACATCCGGTATCGAATCGGGAAGTTTTGCACCGAAAGTCAATGATATGAGCAGTAAGGCTGCGAATAATCCTGTCATGTATCGCCAACGGCAGTTTATTCTTTCAAGCGATTCTATTCTTTTTCAATTTCTGACATGGTTATTTCCCCTTATTTTGTTCGTAGAAGACCATTGCCGGTGATCCGGCGAAACTTATGCCCATCCAGACGGCTTCGTCGATTTCATCCTGGGTAAAGCCCTTCTCTTTGGCGTTTTTCAGGTGCATTTTGAGGCATGGCTCACATCGTGTCGCCACCGACAACGCAATTGCCATCGCTTGCTTGGTATAGGCGTCCAGGCCGTGAGGGGCACTTGCAGTGCTGAGGAAATCCTTGAATTTGGCCTTTATTTGTGCGATATCAGAGCCTTCAGTTGCAGGCGGCTGAGCCGAACTCACTGCATCGGCGCAACATGCCACCTCTTCGCTGGCGGCCTCAGCGGGAGCTGGTTGTGAATGTAGTTTGGTCGTTGCCGTTTTTGCGGCCGGTTTGTCAGGGCTTGGGGTCGGTATCTTCCGGCTACCACTGGTCTTGATGTGAACAAGTCCCGATCCTTTTGCAGAAACTCTGCCGACAATCCCAGCGGAGGAAATTCCGTCTTTATGAAGGGCTTTCAGGAAATCTTCGGCATCATTTTCCGCTATCGCGATTAAAAGCCCTCCGGATGTTTGTGCATCGTAGCACATATCGACCATCTCCTGCGGCAAAGCATCGGAAGGCACAATGCGGTCGCCGCATGATTCTTTGTTTCGCTCGATCGCTCCGGGCAGTATCCCCGCGGCGGCATATTCGAGCACACCGGGGAACAGCGGAATATCATCCCAGATGACTTCGACGTCCACGCCGCTGGAGAGAGCCATCTCGGCCAGATGTCCCATCAAGCTGAAACCAGTCACATCGGTACATGCGTGCGCGCCGAATTTTACCATAAGTTGTGAGGCCTTTTTGTTGAGTGTAGTCATTGACTCCGCGGTTGCTTCGACACTTTCTGGTTTAGCCCTGCCGATCTGAGCGGCAAAGGCGACGATTCCTGTGCCGAGCGGCTTAGTCAGGATGAGCACATCTCCGGGCTTTGCAGCGGCGTTTGTGACGATTTTGTCCGTTTCTATCGTGCCGGTAACGGCGAAGCCAGCTTTGATTTCACTGTCATTGATACTGTGGCCCCCGATGATGGCGACTCCGGCTTCGTTCATCTTATCGATGCCGCCGGACAGAATCTGGCTCATGGTTTCGTCAGGGACCTTGCGGACGGGAAAACCGAGCACAGAGACCGCAGTCATCGGCGTTCCGCCCATAGCGTAAATGTCGCTGACCGAATTTGCCGCCGCCACCTGCCCGAAAGTGTAAGGATCGTCCACGGATGGTGTAAAGACGTCCACGGTCTGCACAAGGGCCGTGCCGTTGCCCATATCATATACGCCGGCATCGTCTCCCGCCGGCACGCCGACCAGCACGCGGGGATCGTCCACGGCGGGCAAATCCTTCAACACCTGCTTTAGAAACATCTGGTCGATTTTCGAAGCGCAGCCCGCCTTTTCCACGAGTTGTGTCAATCGAACGGGCCCGGTAGGGGCTTCGAGCCGTTCTCCTGCACAAAGGCAAATGTTCTTTTCCTTGAAGAGATCGCAGGGGCAGGGCTTTTTGGGGTCGCAAATGCAGTGCCCCAGCCGAATCGAACGCTGCATGACTCGTTTTCGTCTTTCCATATTTATCATTTTGATACCTCAATAATAGTGAGTAAAAATTATATCCTTTGCATATCCACAATGCAAGCAAGGCCCGGCGGCAATTACATGCCTGCGGCGTTAAATTGTTTCGATGCCAATATCGCCGCACCGAGCGCGCCGGTCATCTGCGGATCGGGGCAGACGGTGACGTTTTGCTCGAGAGCGGTTTGCAGAGCTTCAGTCATTCCGGAGACCATTGCCACGCCGCCGGTAAAGATGACTGGCGGATCGGCGTTTCGGCCGGCCATTGAAATAATACGTGCGGCAATAGATGCCTGGACTCCGGCAACAATGTCTTCGCTGGCAGTGCCGGAAGCAAGCAGGCCGGTGATTTCTGTTTCCGCAAAGACGACACACATGCTACTTATTGCAGCCGGATTTGTACTATTAGCGGCTAATTGTCCGAGGGCCCCAAGCTCGACGCCGAGACGTTCGGCAACGACTTCGAGAAAACGGCCCGTTCCCGCTGCACAGCGATCGTTCATGGCGAAATCCCGCACTCTCCCGGCGGTGTCAAGCCGAAGAAGCTTGCTGTCCTGGCCGCCAATATCAATGACGGTCATGGCCCCCGGTACAAGATGATGCACCCCGACGGCGTGACATGTAATTTCGGTAATCGTTCTATCGGCAAAGCTCACGGCGCTGCGTCCGTAGCCAGTTGCCACGATTGCGGCGACGTCTTTTTTGTTTATGCTGTATTTCTTAAGCACTCTTTTGAACAAAGCCGATGCGAGCCTATCCTGCTCGACGCCTTGGTCTGTGAGCCCTTTGGCAATGACCTGCATGTTCTCGGTGTCTATCAGGATAATTTTTATTGCTCTTGAGCCGGCATCTATTCCTGCATAAATCATTCTTTTCTCCGTTTTCTTCGCTATGTTTGACGACGGGCTTTAACAGTTTCCACGAGGGCTTGAAGCCGGGTTTGCACTGTCGGGCGCATCGAGTCGGTAATGGGTGGCACTTCAATCTCCAGGATGGGAATGTCGAACTTTTCCCGCACGATTTCGCCGATGACCTGGCCCTCCAGCGCACAGTGACTTGCACCGGGGATGCGCGATATGAGAACCGCCTCGGCGCCGAAGCGGCGAATATCGCGGCATATCCGCTCTGCCCGGTCGATCGAAGAGCCCGCCATCGGGTCGGCAAGTGCCATCTGCGCCAGAGCTTCAAGCGGCGGTAAGTCTTCCGGAATTGTATCGAGCGCATGTGTGAAAAGATATTCGGTGCCGCATATTCTGCCTCCACAATCTTCGAGAAGGTTCATCACCTGCAAATCCGCCACGGGATTTACCCAGAAGATTCTTGCCGCATCGGCATCGAGAATACCTTTGCCAGCCAGGACACGGGATTTTATTTCGTCGAGTAATTCTTTCAGTACGTTGATTGTCTCCTGCCGGTCGGAACAAAAGTGTATCGCAAGCATCTCGGCGATGAGCATTTCGAGGGCTGGGACAGGACAGAGTTCCGCGGTGAATGCGAGATGTCGAAGCTCGGTCAGTAATCTGCGAACCTCATTGGCTTTTTTTATTCCGGCGGCAAGTTTCTGCTCGTCTAATTTTTCGCCCGCTAATTCTTCCAGTGCGGTCTTGATCCGTTCGAGCTGCGATTTGACGAATTCGACCTGGCATTTTGGCGCCGAGAATCCGCCCGGCAGATTTACCGCTGTCTCATAGGGTTCGGGACTTCGCCGATGAGGAATTTCCCACCAGAAGATGGGGTGTCCGAGACCGTTGAGTCGCTGTGTGATAGCGGAAAAATCATCGCAGGTTGCTCCGACGCTGCAAATAAGCATATCCGGGATGGGGAAATGTGCCCCGGTGACAAAAGCGCCCAGCATCGCGCGGACCGGGCAGAAGGATTCGTCGATACCGAGCGAATCGGCAATTTGCAGCAACCCCGCGCCGAGTTCCATCACACATGGAATCCACCATGCTCCATCGGGATAAAATGCGACGATATTCTCAAAGCAGTACACCATTACCGGCACGGTTCCGAGGTCCTTCATTGTGCCGACAATTATTTTGCCGGCCGCGCGGGCCTCGTGCAGGCGGTCTTCTTCGGTGAGCAGGAAGTTCCACAATCTCAGGGCCGCGGCGGAGTTGTCATACCGAAGCTTCAAAAGCCGCTGGTCTCCATCCTCGACGTGCCGGCTGAGCGGCCCGCCGTAGTCAGGCTGGTATGTCCCTGATTTCGCCAACTGCTCATATCGCAGGTCCCATTCTTGGAGTGTAATTCGTTTCGGGATATCTCTCACTGCAGCATCTCCATGAATGCACGAATTCGATTTGCCGTTCGTTGCCGCTCGACGTCGTTGTCACCGGCTGTGTCGATGTCGAGAACGGGCAGGTCGCTGAAGTCCTTCAGGCGCCTGAGTTCGGCGTGCCACATGTCACACCACAGATACCGGCGGAAAATAATCCCCTGCACCTGCCTTGAAGCAAGTTCTCGCTGAAGCCATTTGTAAAGCTCGCTGTTAGGCCGGCGGGAAGCATCCTGGATTACGCCGAAATACGCATTGGCCAGTTCCATAAGCGGCTCATCCCGTAGCCGCCTGCGGTCAAATCCGGCGCACAATCCCCGCTCGCCGGTTTCGGTCGCGTCCAGCACGATTCGTCCGCCGGATTGCTCGATCGTTTCGAACAAGGCGAAATCCAGCTTCATTAACGGCCCGCCGATCATAGCCAGACGTACGCCGTCGATTGTCGGTTCGGTGGCCGTGACATAATCGAATGTTTTATCCGGCCCGTCCCGGCCGAGTGCGGCAATTGCGTTGGCGTATTGCCCGGCGGACAAATAATCTCTTGCTGCAAGGACGGATGCCCGGGCGGTGTCATATTCGAGCATTATCTTTGCCAGCGTGTCGTTCGATGGTGATTTGCCTCCGAGTCTCGTCAAAAACCGGCTGAGCCGTTTGAGTTCGTCGATATATAACTTTTGCGATTCGAGATTCTGCCATGTATTCGGCACATTCATAAGAAAAGCCGGAAGCTCACACTTGCGTATGAGAATGTCGAAGGCTCTGCGCATCTGGTCGCATACCGTTGTTACTACAACTCCGGCTGCCCGTGTATTTTTCGTTACTTCGCCGATAAAGCTCCGGACGAAAGGGCAGACGCCTTCGGTTCGAGCCAGTGCAGAAGCCGAATCTAAATGGTCGAGCAATAATCTGCTCGCGCGCAGGCCGTGCGCCGCAATCCATTCGGCGGGCACATACGGACAAGTATAGATTATCGTCTTCATCGACCTGGGCTCTCCTGTTCATTGATATTTTGCCGAACTGTCTCGAATAACGCCTCAACTCTCAAGGCGATCCGTGCCGAATCGGATGGCGAATAATCCGTTTCAATTCTAAGGTAAGGTATGCCGAGCTCTTTCTCTGCCAGCTCTTTGACGAAGTACGATTCGACATCGTACGTAATGCAAGCCTGCCAGATCAGATCGATGATACATTCTGGGTGATACTGAGCGGATATGTCACGCAGCACTTCTAATCGCCGGTCGTTTTTTGTCATAACCGAGCAGGGCAGGCGCAGATATTTTTCGGCAAGAGCAATAATCGGATCATCCGTTGTTTCGTCGACGTCTTCAAGGATAGGCTTTAGCCCCGTGCAATTGTCCATACAGACGACGAGCCCCCCATGTGATTCGATAATATCAAGGACGCGTTCGGCCCCATGAACAATGGGCACTCCGGTCAGCAGCACTCTCACAGGGGAATTCGTGACGGAGCCAGCCTTTTGATTTTTGAGCAGCTCAATCGCTTTTGTGTATTGGTCGAAGTCCGCTTCGATTCCCGATATGCTGCTTTTGAAATCCAGCAATTGTCTGCCAGTAAGCGGGGGGGATTTCGGTTTCATCAATTCCGCCAGCTCGCGCCTTAATGTCCGTTCTCGGTTCATCGTTACGATGGCTCGCCTTATTTTCTCATCGGTAAGCTCGACGCCGAAATACTCTTGCAGTTTGGCCCTGAGCTTGCGAAGCTCACTAACCCAATGTGCCATGGCGTCGCTGTCCATTGGCTTCTGAGGCAGCTCCATAATGTACATCGGCCGTGTACGCCCCATTAGCTCGTACATTTTCTTTTTGCCGTCACAGGTTGTCTCGACCACTATAAGGTCTGCCATTTCGAGAAAGGGATTCGCCTTTTGAATATGGTAGCCGTAGGTCGATTTGATGAGCGGACACAAATTCGCGGGCAGGTGTTCTTCCGCCGGCGGTATCATTTCCGCTGAGCCGCCGCATAGGCATACCGGCACGGCGTCGGCGGCCATAATCAATTCACGGGGCGTATATTCACACATTATGCCCACTATGTGTTTGCCTTTGGCCTTGGCATCGGTGGCGTAATCGTAACAGTTCTGTATCATGTTGCCGAACCAGCCTAAGGGGCCAATTGCCGACTCCCTGGCTGTAAGTTTTGGAGTTGAGCATTTTGGCTGAGGGGGATTACATGGATCGCCCGGCTCGACAACTTTGTCTTTTTTACTTTTACTGCAACATTTTCCCATTTTATTCCTCGAATTCTGGAGAGTTTGATTACTCTTTCTTTCGGGCTACAAACAGACCCTGGGCAATTTTACCCGCGTGTGCAAGTTCTTGCATGAAGGTCATTTCAGACGCCATCGAGTGCATTAATTCGCTGTCAAACGCAATGATTTTCAAAGCATCGTATGTAAGCTGCATATTGAGCATGTTGAGGTATAAATCAACATACGGCGCAAATCGCCCGGTATCTTCAGCGGTGATAACTTCGCAGCCATTTTCCGTTAATAAATCCATGTAGCCTTCGAGATTCTGTACGTTGGGGAATTTCATAAAAGTCAAGAACTGTTTGGCTTCTACATCCGTAAGTCCGGGCTTTCCCTCAATCCAGTCGGTAAAGGCAATTACACCTGCCGGCTTGACGATTCGGGCCGCTTCGGAGATAAGCTTTTCCTTATCGACGACATAGCACCATGCGTCTTCTCCCCAGACGAAATCCACGCTCGCATCGGCAAGGCCGCTGTCACAAACATCGGCAAGCGTAAATTCAATTCTATCCGACAGTCCTTCCTGTTCGCATCGTTGGAATCCCTGTTCGATGACCTTTTGGGTTGCATCGATGCCCTCCATCAGGGCGATATCTCGAAAACGCACAAGAAATCGCATCCCGGCGCCGTTACAGCAGCAAAGGTCGACGCCTTTCATGCCGGGGCCAATACCGGCTCTTTCCGCAAGATCCATCGACGAGGCAAAACCGCCGATATGAATCTGCTCTCCCATAATCAGCTCCCAAAGCTCGCCTTCGGGTCCGCTGTAAACGTCTTGGACTTCCTTTAGGCCGATATGCTTCATACTTTTCATGGCGACATCCTTAATTTTACTTTGTTTCTTTTCGTTCCAATAAAAAAGGCGGGCAAGAGAAATTGTCCCTTTACCCGCCGGTGTTCGTGGCTCGATTTGGCTTTACTCTATCATGTGCCAGGTTTCCTCCTGCTTGATTTCAAAAGGCCCGAGATCCATATTTACCTTCACCTGGTACTTGCCTTTGAAATCCTCTGGCACTCGCCACGAGTACCGGCATACGCCGCCTCAGCCATACTCGAATTTGCCCGAGGCAAGTTCCTGGCCGGACTCGTCGCCAATTGTAACCTTTGGTGCCGGTAGGGGGCCATTATGTGTCAATACCTGTGGACTGTAATGTTCGCCGGCCTGGCCAACCAGCGTAAGGCCGATTGATATTGTCCGATTATTGCGTTGTACATCAGTGCGCATTTCCAAAGGCGGGCCAAGTTTCAAGGCAGTAGTATTTCCTTTAGCTACGTTAATTGTCGCCAGCTTTCCCCACGGTTCGTTACGGCAGAGAATCGACCACCATTGATCGCTTGCTTTTGTCAGCCTGACGACGATCCGCTCCGGCTTATATGTCCCGGCGCGGATCCCAACCGGCTCGCTTCCCGATACAGAAATTGCCTTACTGCCCCATCTGCCGCTCAAATTCAGGTCTGTCTCAAAACCGGGGGCCTCAATCTTGATATAGCCGGTCTGCCGCGAATAGATAAATAAGATAAGTCCGATCAAAACGACAATGATAACCGGTATGACTATTATTTTCTTCATGAACACGCCACAGAAAAAACATTGCCGGACTGCTGCACTTCAGCCTCTTTAAGAATTAAGACACTTCAGCAGCGATTCTGTTACAAACTTTCCGGAAAATACCGGAATTATTCCTTTATGTTACTTCAGGAGCACGGAAATATGCAAGGGAAAAACGTGATTCCGGAATTTTATGCCTGCATGAGATTGGGAATAGTTAAATAGTACTGAACCATACCTCTTCGATTTTTTTCTCAAAAGGCCCCAGGTCAATGTCCAACTGAATCTGATATTTGCCTTTGAAATCTTCCGGTACTTGCCACAAGTACCATTTGCTGACGCCGCCTCAGCCGTACCTGAAGCTGCCGGATTTAAGAATATTTCCTGCTTCATCCACGATTTTGATTTTTACTCCGGTGACGGCCTGATTGTCTTTTGTTATGAAGTTCTGGTATTGCTCGCCCGCCTGGCCGATAATGGCGTAACTTATCGAGATAATCGGGCCGTTTTTTTTTACTTCAGGTTTGATCAGAAAAGGCGGTCCGAGTCTGAGGGCTGTTGCCTCGTTGTTTCGAACCTTGATTTTCGAGATGTCTGACCAGGGCCCGCGGCTTTCAATCCGCCATGTATGACCGTCTTGACCCTTCGACAGGCTCAGGAGCTGTGGCCGGTAGATGCGAGCACTGATTGCAGCCGGCTCTTCGTCCGAAGCAATTCTTGCAGAAGCAAGCCAACTGCTGCTAAGATTCAGTACTGCTTCAGCACCCCCGGCATCGATCCCGACGAATCCTTTTCGCTGCGAATAGTAGAGAAGTGTCAAGCCCGATGCAGCTATAATCGCTAAAGAAATCGATATATCCTTTTTCTTCATATATCAGCCGCCTATAGAAGGTTTTGTTCTTTATTTATTCAGACGCAAAGATAATGGTTTCGTTACGTCTTATTTCGAAAATTTCTTCATAAAGACGAAATATCAGCAAATTTTAGTCGAGTTGCTCTGAGTATTCTAAGAAAAACGGGGCACAAGAATCCGGCCAAACCAATTGGTTATGCTTGCTGTCGCTCTTTACGGCCAGTTTTCAGCTTATCGAGTGCCATGTTTCATCGGGCTGTGTTTCAAATGGCCCCATGTTGGCATCGACCTGTACTTTGAATTTTCGGTTGAAATTACCTGGTGCTCGCCACAAGTACCTGCAGGTGCCGCCTCAGCCATATTTGAATCTGCCGGAAGTAAGAACGTTGCCGGCCTCGTCTACAATGTTAAAGGCCGGCGCCTGCTGCCATTGGCTGTTCTTTTGGACACCACCGGCGTATTTTTCTCCGGCCTGACCCTCGACAATAAGACCGATGGAGACATCACTGCCGCTGATCTGGACATCGGTCTTGATCAAAAGGGGCGGCCCGGCTTTGGTGCTGCTGTCCCTGAGGCCGGGAAGTAACTGTCCCTTGGCCAGTTCGAGAAGCCATTTGTCCCCGTTTTCATCAGTCGTAGAAAGCGAGGAAAGGCCGAGCTGCTGCCGGGATGATGCTGGAGATGAAAAGATGCCTTTCAGCAACGCCCCGATTACGACAACCGAAACTACCGCCCCGGCGGCAATTACTACTGTTTTCTTTTTTCCGGAAGAATTGTTAATCATTACGAAACCTCATTATTACCACAGCAATTTTTATCTGATTCAATCCTGCTTATATGGTAAGCGCCCGGAGACCTTAATCCAGAGATTTTCATAGCCGAAATCTGTCATAGAGATCCACGCTTTTAAGGCATTATAACAATTCGGGGCAGTAAAACGAGCAAAATCCGATGAAATATTATGTTTTTACTGGATCACAGGTGCTGGACCTAATGTAATTTTTGAATCACAAAAATTGCAATATTTCCTTGATTTATATTTCACTAACGGACTAATAGAAATATAATCAAAAAGCAGCATCGATGATAAGCAGCAATAGGTAGTATTTATTTGCCGGAACGGAAACAATAGCCGCAAGAAGTTATTGAGAGAGGCCTTGACAATGCGAATGCGAAGGAAATCAGGGTTTACACTAATAGAACTGCTCGTCGTTATTTTTATCATATCGTTATTGATGGCCATTTTGCTGCCCTCGCTGGGTAAAGCGCGCGAGCAGGCTCGAAGGGCGACCTGCATGGCTAATTTGCGATCGATCGGTCAGGGCATATTTCTCTACGCCCGCGACAACGACGGCAGGCTTGTTCCCGGCGACTGGAGAGTCTCATGGGATGTCTGGGGGCAGGTGGCGGAGTATCCAAGGGGCTGTCGAATGCCCCCCGTTCAGGAATCGAGAGAAGTTAACCTGGAGCATCTCATTAGATCCGGAATCATGCCTTTACCCAACAGCGATTATCATGTATTCTTCTGCCCTTCCAGCCGAACTCCCGAGGGCAATCGATGTTACGAGGATTTTGCCCGGGGCTGGGGCAACCCCGATACTATTGCCACTACAAGCTATATGTATAATAATGCCCTCGATGGTTTCGACGGCTTTGTTCAGGATGGGCAGTTTGCCGTGCTCTCGCATAAGAATAAAATCAATTTTCTGCGAGGAGACGGCAGTATCGGTACGTTCAACGTCAAACCGCTGGATTTTGGCTCCCCGCAGGGTCCGGAATTGTTGCAGGAAGCCTCGCTCAGATACGGCGTATGCTTTCCAACGGCTATGCTGCACCGGTGGCTTGCCCGAGGTGAAGTCAACCTGAATGAGGCGATGGATTTTCTGAGCAGCCCTCAGGGCTGGGCCGACACCCATAGCACATTAATGAACGACCCGGCGTGCAGGGCGTTTTCAGAGCCGGTACTTCTTGCAAGCGTAAGCACAGAATCTTTGGCTTGTGATGTAGTGGGCGTGTGGGGTGCAGCGCCGCCCTCCGGTTGATAACGGATAGCCGGTGGTCGTGTCGACCGCCTCCACGAAATCGTCGGGATAAGCTTTTCTCGGGCTGCTTTATTCGCTCTTCTAGCAAACAAACCGCTTGCTTTCCTTGGTGAATTAAGTAAAATTGGTTGTGTATTGTTCGTTTGAACGGCTCCCATTTTACAAAAACCGAGGTAGCTTATGACAAAGCAGAATGAGTCCACCGAGGCCGTGTTGAGGAAGTTGCCGGCCGTAGATACCCTTCTGAAAGAACCTGATTTGGAAAGTAGTGCCGCCGAACTGGGTAGAACGGTTGTCGTCGGTTCAATTCGCCGGGCGATTGAGGAAGTCCGAGAGCTTATTTTGACCGAGGCTCTTGCTGAAACGGATGAAGATGCAATTCGTCGAAAAATCGTAGAAGGTACCGGGCAACGCCTCAAAGCGATTTCCCTGCCGCACTATCGAAAAGTCGTCAACGCAACCGGAATCATTTTGCATACTGCTCTTGGGCGGGCGGTTCTCTCCGCTCAGGCGCTGCGACAGATTCAGAATGAAATGTCGGGATATTCACTGCTTCAAACTGATACCGAAACAGGTAAACGCTCTAAGCGAGATGGTTATATCGAACAGCTTCTGCAGCAGCTAACCGGCGCCGAAGCCGCTACCGTTGTCAATAATAATGCCGCCGCTACCAGTATTGTGCTCAACACCGTTGCCGACGGCAAGGAAGTCATCGTCTCTCGCGGTCAGCTTGTCGAGATCGGCGGGTCATTCCGCCTGCCGGATGTAATGGCTTTCAGCGGTGCAAAACTCGTTGAGGTCGGAGCAACTAATAAGACACACCCGCATGACTATTTGAATGCCATTACCGAAAACACCGCTGCGATTCTCCGCGTTCATCCAAGCAACTACAAGATTCAGGGATTCTCGTCAGAGGTATCGCTCGACGAGCTTGTTGATATAGCCCATGCTCATGGGCTGGTTATGGTCGATGACGTCGGCGCCGGCGCCCTCATTGATTTTTCCCAGTTCGGTTTTGAGCCTGAGCCGACTCTGCGCGAATCGATTGCAAAAGGGGCTGACATTGTCACTTCGAGTGCCGACAAGCTGATCGGTGCTTCCCAGGGCGGCATTATCCTCGGCAGGGCGAAACTGATCGACGCCGTGCGGAAAAATCAGTTCGCAAGAATTGTCCGTATTGGAAAACTCACACTTGCTGCATTGGAAGCGACGCTGAAATTGTTTCTTGATGAATCTATCGCTCTTCACGAAGTGCCGACGCTGCAAATGCTCAGGCGGGATTCCTCCGAAATCGCAGAACAGGCCGAGCGCATGGTTCTGGATTTGAAAAACAGCATTTCCGGCATAGCAGTCGCAACGATCTGTGGTTTTTCGCAGATGGGCAGCGGTTCCCTGCCGGCACAGAATCTGGCGACGACGCTGGTGGCGCTGCAACCGGAACAAATCAGTGCAGAATCGCTGGCACAACGGCTTCGCCAAAATGACACGCCGATTTTCACACGTATCCAGAACGACCAGGTTCTTATCGATCCACGGACGCTACTGAGCGGGGATGAAAAAATAGTCGTCGAGGCATTGATCGAGATTTTCAACCAAGAGAGTTAGAAGCTATGGGGACAGCACAAAAGAACATCACACTCGGCACGGCCGGCCATATAGATCACGGCAAGACCGCGTTGATAAAATGCCTGACCGGCTGCGATACGGACCATCTCAAGGCTGAGAAGGAACGTGGAATGTCCATCGACCTCGGATTTGCCCCGTGCACGGTCTCCGGACTGGAGGTCGGCATTGTCGATGTCCCCGGCCATGAGAATTTTATAAAGACGATGGTCGCCGGGGCCACTGGTATTGACGGTGTGATTTTTGTTATCGCCGCTGATGACGGCGTGATGCCACAGACTCGTGAGCACTTCGACATCCTCACACTGCTCGGCGTTAAATACGGAATCGTGGCTTTGACAAAAGTCGATATTGTCGAGCCCGCCCGCGTAAAAAAAGTGACGGCAGAGATTCGGGATTTTCTCGCAGGCACATTCCTTCAGGACGCCCCGATTCTCCCCGTTTCCAGTATAACAGGCGAAGGCTTCGATACTTTTTACGAGGCTCTCAAAAAACTTGTCGATACCATCGAGCCGAAAAAGACCGACGGCGTGTTCCGGCTGCCGGTCGAGCGCACTTTCTCCGTCAAGGGATACGGAACGGTGGTGACCGGCATTCCGGTCGCCGGTTCGGTCAAAATCGGAGACGATGTCGTCCTTTTTCCCCACGGGACGAAGGGCCGGATAAAGGCCGTGCAGGTTTACAAGAGAAACAGCGACACCGCCATGGTCGGCCAGTGTGCGGCGATAAATATCCCTCAGTTGAATTACAAGGATGTCGATCGCGGCTGTACCGTCACGCTCGGCGATTATTTTTCGCCTCAGCAGTGGTACCTGTGCAGTCTGAGGATACTCCCTGATGTAAAATCACCACTAAAGAACGGCGCGGACATAAAATTCCACACCGGCACATCCGAAGTTGTCGCTACGGTATTCCTGCTGTTGGGCGGCAGCGTTGCTGCCGGCCAGGAGTGTCTCGTTCAGGTCCGGATGAATCGGCCGCAGCGGATTGTGGCGGCCCCCCGTGACAGGTTCATACTGCGGAGTCTTTCACCCGTCCATACAATCGGCGGAGGCATGATTATCGAGGCACTGGCGAACAAGCTGAAACGAAAAGACGAGCGGGTATTGCAGGATGCACAAGACAGGGCAAAAGCGGTGGTTTCTGAGCGTGATTTCGTCGAGTATTGTATAAAAACCGCCGGAGATTTTGCCGCCGGTGAAAGCGTGCTTTCGACCCGTACCAAGATGCTGCCGGGACCGTTGAAAGAAATTATTGCCGGGCTTGTAGAAGAAGGAACGGTTGTCAACCTTAGCCCGAAGTTGTTTATACATCGTGACACATGCCGGAGTGTCCAGCAAAAGCTGCTTGATATTGTCGGCGAGTTTCACAGCAGCAAGCCCGAAAGTCCCGGCCTTAGTACCGAGCAGTTACACGAGGCATCCCGGCTTAAAAAAGATATTTTCGATGGCCTTGTAGAAATGCTCGTTTCTCAGGGTAAATTCGTGGAAAGGAAGCATCGCCTGGCATTGCCCGAACATCAGGAGACTTTCAGCGACGACGAGCAGGAAATGCTACACAGCGTTGAATCGCTTTTCAAGACTCGGCCTTTTAATCCACCCAGCATTGAAGAAGTTGCTGAGCACACAAAAGCGGATACTGAAAGGAATCAGAAAATCCTCAAGATATTGATCGAGCAGGAACAGCTTGTCCGGGTTGATAAGGATCTTTTTTTTCACCGTATGGCCGTTGAGCGTGCCCGCGAATCGCTGGTCAAATACATCACTGAGCAGGGTGGTCTGGAGAGCGTCAAATTCAAGTACCTGCTCGATACCACCAGGAAATTCGCCATCCCGCTTCTCGATTACTTTGACCGCATCGGAGTGACCAGGCGTGTGGGTTACACGCGATTGTTGAGAACTTAGGCGATGAATGACAGTAGTAAAATGCGTTATGGAAAAATATCAGCCATGCTGTTGATTATAGCCGGGGCGACATTTATTCTTTTGTTTCTATGCCAGCCCGGCTGAGGTAATCCTCTCAGCGCCCTTGGAGGGCTGCTTGTCATATTCTCATTTCCCGCCGCCCTGGTATTCGGTATCATTGGCATAATTTATGACAGTTACAGGCTGCTTGCTATCATTTCAACACTGCTCGCCGGTGGGATATTGTTACTCTTTGTATCTATGCTCGGAATGTAAATCGTGGGAAAAGAACCATCCCCAACCCATTCGACTTTGCTCAGGGGAGCGCTGCGCTTGATGCTACCACCCCTTCCAAATCTGTCTAAAAATCCCCATGTTATGAGTCATCAGTAAGCCCATTTTTAGCTTAAAATCGCAGATCAAGCATGAAATTGTGAAAAAAGTAAAAATTTATTTATTTTTCTATTGACGATGGATTACATATGTAATATCTTAGGTATAATTACAATTGTAATCTTAGGAGATTGAATTATGAAAAAGCTGCCAAAAATATCCGAATCGGAATGGCTGGTTATGTGTGTGCTGTGGTCTAAAAGCCCGCTGGCGGCACAGGAAGTCTTCGAGCAGCTCGATACAGCGACAAAATGGAAGCCCAAGACAGTCAAGACACTGATTGACCGGCTGGTGAAAAAAGGGGCCGTCAAGTATGAAAAGGATGGAAGGCGATACATGTACTATCCTGCGGTTGGCCGGGATGAATACGTTCTGAAGGAAAGGCGTTCATTCGTTAAACGTGTCTACGGCGGGATAACAAAGCCGATGCTCGCTGCGTTCCTGGAAGATGCGGAGCTTTCAGCAGATGATATAGCAGAACTGAAAGAAATCCTTGAGCAGAAGGTGGAGGAATAGAGATGGAAGCCTTGAGTATGCGGCTGCTGCCGTTATTCGACTGGCTGCTGTGGACGACGATACAGGCTGCTGTGTTGTTTTGTCTGATTATGCTGGTTCAGTTTATACTGCGGAGCAGGCTGCCGATACGCTGGCATTACTGTCTTTGGCTGCTGTTATTGATACGCCTGGTGATGCCGTGGCTGCCGGAGAGCAGAATAAGTATTTTCAACCTTGTGCCGCGGTCTGTCCAGCAGGGCAGGATATTAGAG
>CAZHBL010000030.1:0-20156 GCA_964530105.1 uncultured Pirellulales bacterium
CTTACGGGATTGATCCGGCCGATGACCAATATGTTGAATTCCGAGAATCCCTTACCTCGCATCTTCGCAGTTGTCCGAAATGTCTGGCCAAAATGCAACAGCTTCATCGCACGATCTCCAATATTACCGAGCGGGCTGAATCCGGGGTAATTACAATTTACGATATAGATGAATCAGAATCCTATGCTGATCTTCCAATCGGCTCGGAAATGGGTACTGAAGACAATTTGCCCTTAAAGCAACCGAAAACTATAAATTTGACCGCCCGATTGAAAGATAAAGTCACGGCATTGAATGTGAAACCGTTGCTCAAAATTGGTCTCGCCGCCGCCGCTGTTATTGCGATAGGATTTGCCCTGTTATTCAATACACCGGCAGCCAAAGCAGTTAGCTTCGAACAGATTTGCAGGGCCATTGAGAATGTCAAAAATGTCTATATCACGACTTTTACAGACAAAATGGAACTTATAAAAGAAACATGGGTATCACGTTCATTAAACATTTATATGACGAAAACTAAAGAAAAATCGGTTCTGTTGGATTTTGTAAATAAAAGTATAACTGAAAAAGAATTCAGCACTAGCACTGTGAAGAAATCAGAACTTTCTAACGAAACAGCTACTGCGGCTACGGAGATGATGGCCGGTTTCTTAGGTTTAGTTCCATTTACTGATGTATCATTAATACCCGATGATACCGAATGGAAACTTGTTGGAAATGACGATTTGGATAGTATTACCAAAGCTATTGAAATATACGAATTGATATATCCTAAAACTTATGCCGGATCTACTATATTTAACAAATGGCTATTTTTTGTAGATTCAAGAACTCATTTTCCCAAAAGAACGGAATTTTACACAAAACAAGTCACAGATAATGATTATATATTAAAATCGATAAAGATAATCGAGTCTTTAAGTGACGGAGAGATAAAAGCAGTAATTGAAAAAGCCGGTTTACAGACCGTCTCACTTTGGTGACCAAAGTGGGCTTTTATTCGTGTAGGTATCGGCGGCCTTCTCTACAAACAAATCATCAGCTTTTTTCCGAGCGACATGTCCATCTGCAAATCCGACATTAACTGTTTTGTTCGGGTGACGGCCATTATTGGCGTCTTGTTCCTGACCGGGCTTCAAGTTTTTATCTTTATTAATCTTAAGACCGGGGACATAAGCAGTGTCTTCTATCATATTGCTGTTAAGAGGAGCAGGAGGGACATCCGTAGCGTGCCACCAGCTTATTATGCTATAGCCGCTGTCAACAATCAGTAGAGTTTGGCTAGGTTGAGGTATATCCATAAGGCCCAACGGTGCTCCAACAAACTCTTTCTTACTTGGAATATCATTGGAATTTTTGCATATCGACCGGTTCACGCCATAATTGCCACAAAGAATATTATTCTTTAAACGTGGATTGTTTAGCTGCTTGGATGGACAATTAAGTACTGTTGTTTTTCTGTTTGATTTCTTGATAAATTCATCTATAAACTGGAACCACCACTTTCCCATTCCATCCTGTCCAGAGTTGCCGATATAGTCATCCGAAGACGGAAAGGTAATATCAAAAAACCCATAAGGGAATGCCTCGTTTTTATTCTCGTACATAATCAGACCGAGTGTTAATGCCCTTATACGCGAACTACACGCCAGCGCCCTGGCGTGTTGTCTTACACTATTCAGCACAGGGATTAGTATGGCCAGAAGAAAGGCGACCACGGCAATAACTACAAGTAATTCAATGAGTGTAAAACAAGAGCGTTTCATAATCGGTTATTGTATGCCTGCCTTTGTGATGAGTCAACAAAGATTAGGACATCTTGTATGACAGAATACGCAAACAAGGCAGGTGACATTATACATACTCACCTGCCTTATTTGATTGCTTTTAATGAGAACATGCAGGTATATAGTGTTTTTCCCAATCTCCGGTAATAGTGCAGTTTAAGGGATCATAAGGATCTTCTATGCAAAAACTTTCCCACATCCTATCCATTAATTGGCTTGTACAACTTCCACTCTGGGCGGCTGCGCAACCATATAATGTGAAGTATACCTCGTAATAGCCATCGCATTGACCCATTATTATATTAGCACAATATACACGATGATACACCTGGAGAAGACGCGAACACGTATAGCCCGATCCACCGATTATGTTGCTAAGCTGGCTGTCGGCAATTTCGGAAGTATTGCCCTGTAACTGGATAGGACGGTCGGAAATCAAAAGCGCAGTGCCCTCAGACCAGTCCATATCTAAGAAATTAAGGTCGGTTCGATAGTAGAATTTGTCTTTTGACAGGTCCACACTCCAGGCATACTGATTATCAATCCCTTCCAGCACGACAAAATGGTTCTTCCCGGGAAAATGAAGAATAACCTGGCAGCCGCTCAGGCCCTTAAGAGTTTGAACATCGGTTTGGACCGCCCGACAATACAAACCGCAGCGTTGCGTAAAATCTTTCATTGTTTTGAGGCTCGTTGCTCTGTCGGTCATATTGACCAGAAGAGCAAGCTGCTTATAAGTCAGGTTTTTGCTCAATTGTGAAGCGGTATATTTCAGCGCTGCCGTCGCGCAGTTCTGGGCCTGGATACTTTCGGATGCGGCATAATCCAATCTCTCTGTTAAAAGCTGTTCAGTATCTACTGTGTACGATTGGCGGTACATTGCAGGCTTCTCGGTCACATAAGAACGGTACTCTATTAGCGCATCCGGTTCGTAATCGACGCTGAATTCTCCCACCGAAGGAGTATCACCGCTGATTGAGGTGAAATTCCAGTAATCAGTAGCCAAGAGTCTGTTTGTAAAGGCATCATATTCTTCGATCAAAATCGTCATAGGAACCTGAGATCCCGAGACCAGCCGGTAGTTGTCGTATTGCCTGGAGATGATTTTATCAGGGCCGTCTGTTGAATGGGAAATAACGGCATAATCCCTTCCTGAGTCCAGTACAAAGAGCATTTCCGAGCCATCTGAGTTATTCAGCGTCAGATGAATTTGCGTTTGCCCATCGATATACTTCTCGATTGCAGAGGATGAAGCTGCGGATAGGTTCTTATATGTATAAAGACCATATCCCCAGGGAACAATCCCCGCGGTTAATGGGCCATTGACAACATGTGGAATCGTGCCGGTAGTATCAACCATTGCACTGTTGCCGGATAGTGAATAGACCGTATATTTCTGGCCGTCCCATGCGAAGATTCGTTCGGCGTTCCAATCCAGCTTAAACTGTTTGGTCATAAAATTATCTTCCAGTGCTGCATTTGGTTTTACAGAATCTCTGCGAGAATCTACCTTAATTTCCCAATAGAATCTGTTACCATCAAATTTTACGACAACTGTGGAATTCATGGTGAGTTCGTTGGATAACCGGTAACTAACGTTAAACGGGATCGCATCAAGCCTCATTTTTTGCAGTTCTTCAGTCAATTCCATTTTGTCCGGGCTGTTTTGATATTCCTGGATCGCCTTTGTGATTTCAGTGCTGATCGCGGTTGTGCTCGTTATTTTCGGTGCTCTGTACTCTTCATGGGTTGCCTCAATAGTACCGGCAGAAATCCATGTCTTTCTGGGCTGACTTGTCAGCTTCTGAAGGATCTGCAAAATCTCAGCTCTCTCCAGTTGCCTGTCCCCAAAAGCGATACCGCTCAGAGAAAACAGGCACAAAATCGTTAATACAAAATGTTTCGTTTTCATAACAACCTCCATACCATTAATTGGGTTAATAAAACGGGTTTCCAGCCACTTTTACAAAAAAGAGCTAAATGTGCTTCTATTTTGTATAGCGTTTGTGAATCGGAAAATGTTGATGGTCTTTTTTCAATTTTTTGAAAAAAACTGAAAAAAATTTGAAAATGCCGTTTTTCAGGGTAATAATAAGGTTAGAAATTCTATTTGAGCCTATGAATTGAACACTATCGGCAAAACTGCTCGCCTGCCGGATGAGACTAAAAGAATCAATAGACGCCTTACTGAATGCTACTATTCCGTCCTTTCAAGCCAATAATCGGTAAAAAACATCAAATCGTCGCGGTCAACGGTACCATCGGCATTGAGATCGACTCCTGAACACCAGTCTGGAGCGTTGCAACCGGTCTCCAGCCAGTATAAGGCAAATAAAGCAAGGTCGGCAAAGTCAACTTTCGTGTCCTGATTAAAATCGCGCGTGCGGACATGCGAAAATACATGGGAATTAACAAGATTATCCGAATTCATACTATAATCATAGAAATCCACTGTGCAGACTCCTATATTTGTTGCGTTATAATCAAGAATAAACCAGTCACCCACATCCGCAGTGTTGTGAGAAGCTAATAAAAAGCCGTTTTTCATATCTTCCTGAATGCCCCAGACCCAAGCCTCATCGCCTGCCGCTTCGAAATGCGAACCTTCCCATTCAAAAGTGATATCGTTATAGTCACGGGCTGACAATTCACCGTAATCCCTATCTGTACCCCCGATATAGAGGCCGCCTTCCCAAGCTCCAGCGATATTGGAATCGACAATGATTGTCAACTTTGTGCCGACCATGATATCTCGATATACAAAAGGTACGTTAGGATCGGCCAATTCAAGGGGTGTGTTGGCATCCGCCAGGCAAACTCTTGTCGAAACATCCCCCACAGCGATTGAACTGAAGGCGAGCAATAACACGACCGTTGTCAGATTGTTCATGGCACATCCTCTTAGCAGATATATATCAGTCAAATCCCAAAGAGCCAGAAAAACGATAGTCCGAAAAAATATCGTATTTTATAATAGCACTTATCAAACCTTTTTTCAATCTAAAACACAATTAAGTAAGCCAATAAGAAGATACAAGTCAAGAAAACCCGTCATTTTCGAGACCATTATTTGCATTTTTAGACCGGATCCGTCCACACTGAAATA
Organism: uncultured Pirellulales bacterium; assembly: GCA_964530105.1. Lineage (GTDB taxonomy): Bacteria > Planctomycetota > Phycisphaerae > Sedimentisphaerales > Anaerobacaceae > JAFGPJ01. The sequence goes on from CAZHBL010000030.1 coordinate 4,894, forward strand.
ATGATTAGGCTTAAAACGCACCTCGGAGATAGCTTAAACTGGCAAAAAAAACCACAATAACTAAAATCGCCAGGGCAAAGCTTAAACCCGGCGCCAGGCCGAGAGCGCTGGGGATGTATCCAAAGATTAATGCAATTGCCGCTATTGAAAGGCTATAAGGCAGTTGTGTGCGAACGTGTTGCATCAGCTTACAGGAGCTTGCGGTGGAACTAATGATGGTCGTATCGGAGATTGGCGAGCAATGATCGCCGAATATCGCACCATCCAGAACCGCTCCGAGGCTTATCATAGTGATCAGACCATACGTTTGTCCATCAAGAGCAAAGGCTATTGGTATGGCTGTTGGGATTAAAATGGCCATAGTGCCCCAACTGGTGCCTGTGGCGAATGAGGTCATTGAGGCTACGATAAATAGAATTGCAGGAAAAAAGTGGGGCGGAATCCTGTCGGCCAGAATCTTTGTTAGAAAATCTCCCGTTCCCAGGCTTTCACAGCAATTTTTAAGCGACCAGGCAAGGATCAATATAAAAGAAGGCATAATAGCCCGTTTAATACCCCGCCCAAAGCATTTGCAAATGACGGAAAAACGCAAAGATCCAAATATTAAGCCGCAAAGTAATGCCAATGTCATACCGAAGATAGCGGCGGAAAAAAGGATGAGATGGCTGTTTTCAGCGTTGCTGATAACTTCTCGCCAGTAAATCCAGCTAAGCAATGAGCCGCCTTCTCGGAGCTTTGCCGGGCCGGCACCATCGATCCAGAGGCCGCTTATATGAAATAATATCAGCCCACCCAGCGGCACAAGAGCATTAATCGCCCTTCCGGTCTTTCGTGTCGGCTGAGGCAAACCTTTGCCGGTAATATTATTAGATGTATTCTCCTGCTGTTCCTGAGTCAGGTTGCCTGCCGCTGCGAGTTTCTCGGCCGTCTTCATTGGGCCGAAGTCCCGTTTGGCAATTATATGTACAAACACAAAAACAAGCATCAACAAACAGTAAAAGCGATAGCTCAGAGCATCGAAGAACATCGAATAGCCGGTCTTCTCGATGCCCAGCTCACGCCCGACGTCGGCGAATAAACCGACTTCGTAGGCAATCCACGTGCTTACAACCGCCAGACCTGAAACCGGTGCACTGGTAGCATCCACGAGAAAGGCAAGTTTCTCCCGGCTGACTCGAAATCTGTCCGTAATCGGCTGCATCATCGAACCTACGATAATTGCGTTCGCGTAGTCGTCAATAAAGCATAGAACCCCCATTAGAGCCGTTGCTAACTGAGCAGACCTTCCGGCCCTAACATATTTGAGCAGCCACAAAATAATCCCCTGGAAACCTCCTGATGCCATAATAATCTCGATCATCATGAATATAGGCGGTATGAAGGAGAGTATCAGAAGGTTCGTGCTGTTTGTCACAGTGTCCGTGACACAGGCATTTAATGCGCTTAATCCTTTCAGCCAGGCGCCAACACTTAAAGGGGCCTGCGGTACCGCAGTGAGAAAACCACCGGCAATAAGAGCAATTCCCAGGCTGAGCAGGACGTGATGCGTCAGGAAAGCCAGCAATATAGCCAGCATGGGAGGAACAATACTGTACCACATGGCCGTCGGGGGATTTTCTTCACTGCGCGGAGAAAAATAGGCGAGCAGACCACACCCGAAACCTAAAATGGCAGTCACTATCACAACTTTTATGATTTTTTTCGACTTCAACGGATGTCCATTCCAGACGCTTATGTTTGTGCTGCGAAACTCCTTTTACATGCCATACATGTTCTCCGATGGGCACACAAAGAGAAAGCCTCATCTTCTATCCCAAATAAACAACTACGAAATACAAACAAAATCCATACAAATCAAGAGCAAAACCCGTGGGAAAAGGAAATAGAATCTTTGCTGAATTATTTTTCATCCCTGGTTATAATAGTCTTGTAGTAATGGAAGTCACTTATGAGCCTTTCAAGAGATGAGGTGAAAACAATGCCGGATGCCCTGTCGGTTAGAACCGGACAAGAAAAAGATATAGATACGCTGGTGAAATTCAACATCGCATTGGCCCGCCAGACCGAGCAGAAACAGCTCTCGCCGTCTATAGTCACTAAGGGCATACAAACGCTTTTCAAAAATCCGCAGCACGGCTTTTACATTGTCGCCGAAATAACAGATGAAATTGTGGGCTGCTGCATGGTTACTTATGAATGGAGCGACTGGCGCTGCGGCCTGTTCTGGTGGATTCAGAGTGTTTATGTCAAGCCTGAGTTTCGTCGGCGAGGCATTTTCAGAAAGCTCTACGAATTCCTAAAAGAAAAAGCTTCGCAAGAGCAAAACGTGTGTGGATTTCGCCTTTATGTTGAGCAATCTAATCATATCGGCCAAAATACGTATGCAGGAGTCGGCATGAAAGAAACCCCATACAATTTCTATGAAGAGTCATTTCGGGATTAGGCAGTGTTTATCAAAACGAATTCTATCGCTGGGAAGCTTTCTTTATCTCATCACATATAGTTTCGATGAGACGGGCCTCGCTGTCCTCAAATTCGCTTTTTATCTCTTCGGTATTCTTTCCCTTCGCAATTAGTGCTCTGATTTTTTCCTGCCGCTTTTTCATCTGACCAATATGATTCTCAATCCCGGCACGATTTGTCATTTCGCTATGACCGCTGCAGAATTTTTCAGCATCTATCGTACCAAGCATTTTAGTTAGCGTCTTGACATGCTCGAATGAATCTCCTCCCTTATAAGAATGGATAAGCTGGGCTCTCGTCAAAAATATCTGGTCACCGATAAAGGCGGTCTTCTCTTCGGGAAAATAAACTACTGCGTCACCTGTCGTGTGGCCCACGCCGAAATACCACAGTTCCACCTTTTTCGAGCCAAGATATATGTTCATCTTTTCACTGAACGTCAGCGATGGCACGAAAGGCGCCAAATCCGGCCTGCTCCATTCTGAGGCAGCACCTTTTCTGCCCGGCAGAAAGAAATCCTTCCGGCAATTTTCGTGCGCTATAATGGTCACCGTTTCGGGAAAATAGCGATTTCCCACGATATGATCGCCGTCACCGTGTGTATTCACGAGGTACTTGATTGGTTTGCCGGTGATTCGCTTGATTCCTTCGATGACCTGATCGACCGAAGCCTTGTCCATCTTCGCATCGATCACGAGCACGCCGTCATCGCCAATATATGCTCCCCCCTGCGCGCCTCGTCCGCCCACAATTTCAAGCAGTCTGTCGGATATCTTCTTGAATTTCACAGGTTGTTCGGTTCTTTGTTGGCCAATTAAATTTGATGCCAACAAAAACACCAGCATTAAAACAAGCTCAATCTTCTTTTTCATCTTAAATTCTCCTTTGAATTTATCGAACGAGCTTTAGCGTCGATTTCTTCCAATTTGAAACGTACACTTACAATAAACGGTGATTCGCCTTCTATCCAGTGTCCGTAAGTTGTCGTGACAAATGTCCCGTCCGGCAGCAATTCCAGTCCCGGATAGGCACAATCCGCCGCTTTGTGGTTGTCCATAAGCCGGACGCGGTATTGGCCCTCCTGGCAATTGACAATATCCTCATATTTCCCGACCCATCCGACCCAATCCCCTTTCGTCGGGCTTTCATGTGTGGTGTCACGGAAAGTAATAAACAGTCTTCCATCCTGCGCGTACCGGCCGGTGTGCCTGTCACCGGTCAAAGCACCGGGCAGCTCGACAGGCTGGGACCAGGTACGACCCTCATCGTTGCTGAAAACGACAAAAGAATTGTACTTCCGGCTATTCTCCCGCAGCAGCAAGGCGATTTGTTTGCCGTCAGGCGATCTTATAGCTCCCGGCTCACACAGATGCGCCGCCGGATGTTCTGCTATCACCTCCGGCTGGCCCCAGGTCAGGCCGCCATCTTTGGAAATCGTTTTGAATACCTGGAATTTTGTCATCTTGCCGGCCCCGCGAAGAAAGCGGCCATCATCGTGAAACAGGGCCATATAGTCACCATTTTTCAGCCTGACCAAAGAGGCCATCGCAACAACTCCCCCGAAGTCACCAATAGGTCGAAGCGGTGTCCAGGTCTCGCCGTCATCCTCTGAGACTGCCATTCGTATAGGATACAATCCCGAGAACATGATGAGCCTTTTCTTGCCTTGTGGATCGATTACCCGATAGAGCGTGGGCACTTCCTGTGACGTTGCCCAGTTATCCGGCACGGCCAATCTTTCCGACCAGGTCAGGCCGCCGTCTGTGCTCTTTTTCATCACGATAGCGCCGCGCCCGTGCCCTTTCGGGTAAACTGCAATAATGGTCTTATTATCCTCTAGCAGGACCGTAGTCGGATGACCGAGATACTGGCCCGGCTCTTTGTCGACGATGATCTGACGGTAAGTCTCGCCGGCCAGGTCGATCAGCGGTATAGAGTAATCCTTAGGTTTGCCTGCCCGTTCACCGGAAAATACCAAGCTCACGCTCACAAGACAAAAAGTAAAAATCGCGAACAAATATTTTAGACTAAACATGTTAACTCCTCATGAAATCTTCACATTACATTTTAACATAGGTATTATGACGTCATTTATCGATTTCGTCACGTCTTTCTCATACTTCCGGTTCCAATTTAACCACTATTCCAATAGCCGGGAGAATGTTATATAATCATCAGATATTAAAACATAATAAGAAAATTCCTGTTTATGACCGGATCGCGTGAGAATACGTATTTCGGGGAATGAGTTGAAATGTTGCTGAGGAAAAATCATGTCAAATTATAGTCGCAGAGATTTTATTAAGACATCGGGGAGTATTCTGGGCGCTGCCGCGCTGAGTGGGTTGACGCTGAACTGTCATAAGAACGAAGCGGTGTATGGCGAATGGGCCGGCTTCAAATACGCGATGTGTAACGAGAGCATGGCTGAATTAAGCTGGGCCGAGCAATGCCGGATTGTAAGTGACGCAGGTTACGAGGGAATCGAAATCGCGGCGTTTACGCTGGTCAAAGAAGGTGTGCAGGAAATAACGCCGGCAGGACGCAAAAAAATGGTCTCGGTTATGAAAGACGCCGGTCTCGAATGTGCCGGCCTGCATTGGCTGCTGGCGCCGCCGCCAAAAGGTTTGCATTTTACTACGTCCGATACCGAAGTCCGCCGGAAAACTGTAGCGTATCTTGACACACTTATCGATTTTTGCGGCGACCTCGGCGGCTCTTGCATGGTTTTCGGCTCTCCGAAGCAGAGAGATACGAGGGGCATTTCCGTTGAGCAGGCAAAAAAATATTTCGCCGAGGGCCTGGCGGCAGTTGCCGACCATGCCCAGAATAGGGGCATCGAAATCCTTATCGAGCCTTTAGGCAAAAGAACTACCGATGTTATCAATACGTTGGCGGAGGCATTGGAAATGATGGAACGTATCAATCATCCCGCTATTAAGATGATGTTCGATTTTAATAATACCGTAGATGAAACAGAGCCGTTTGACATCCTGCTGAGAAAGCACTATAAGAATATCCATCACGTTCACGTCCAGGAAATTGGCGGCAAATATCTCGGCACAGGAAATGCGGTAAACGACTACGTAAAAGCATTTCAAGTGCTAAAAGATATGCGATACAACCACTGGATATCTCTCGAAGTATTCGATTTTTCGCCAGGCGGCAAAACAATCGCCAACGAGTCCATGAGGACACTCAAACAAATTGAAGGCAAATTAACTTAAGTCTAAGTAACTTTTAATAAAGCTTAATTTTAGCAGAGGTCAAAACCATGAAAACAAATACTTTTATACTTTTTGCTATCGCCTATGTTCTTGGTTCTGCCGGCATTTTGCACGCATCGGAAACTCAAAGGGATTTCTCCCCGAGGCCCGATGAGCAGCAATTACCCAATGCGATGCACTCAGAAATGAAAGAGCTGCCGGGCATAACGGTCGGAAAAGAGAATGCTAATATAACAGGCAATGATAACCGTGCGCTTCAGGCGGCGGTTTACTATATCGCCGGCCTCGGAGGCGGAACAGTCCAGATAGGCGAAGGCCAATATGTGATGTACGATTCGCTGCATTTACGCGCTAACGTGACAGTAAGGGGCTTAACAGGTAAAACCGTTCTGCGAAAGGCCGATGGGGTCGTCTGCCCTCTGGCTATTGACGGTGACTTTGGCGAGCAGCAGTTCACGGTTGAGAATCCGGCAGGTTTTGATGTCGGTTACGGCGTTGCGATTTGGGACGACAACGCAGGTGGTTTCCACACCACGGTAGCACGTATCACCGGGCGAAACGGCAACACGTTTTCGATTGACAAGCCGCTGATGGCCGACTGCATGGTCGCAAACAAGGCCAAAGCGGCAACCGTTTTCCCAGTAGTCAGCGGCTATAACATCGAAGGGGCAAAAGTCGAAGGTCTGACTATCGACGGCAATAAAGACTCCAACATCACCCTAAACGGCTGCCGGGGCGCCGGGATTTTCCTCTATCGAGCCTTCGGTACGGTCATAGAAAACTGCACGGTGCGCAATTACAACGGGGACGGAATCAGCTTTCAGCAGTCCAACGATGTTGTCGTGGTCGGTTGTATTAGCGAAAATAATAACTATCTTGGCATCCATCCTGGCAGCGGCTCCCAGCGCCCGCGGGTGCGAGATTGTGTCGCCCGAAATAATGGAACAGACGGCCTGTTTTTATGCTGGCGGGTCCGGCACGGATTATTTACAGACAATGTTCTGGAAGGCAATGGGCAATTCGGCATCTCGATCGGACACAAAGATTCCGACAACATTATTCGCTCCAACGTTGTCCGCTCGAACCACCAGGACGGCGTGTTTTTCCGCAATGAAACACTGGGTATGGCGGCCCATCGCAACCGACTGGAGGAAAATATCATCGAGAACAACGGCGTCGACCGGCAAGCTGCGGGGATTCGCATCAGGGGATACACCAACGGTCTGGTCTTCAAGAATAACGTCATTCGTGACACGCGAGAGGACGACTCGCAAAAGCAAACCGTCGGAATTCGTATAGAAGAGCATGTTGGGCAGGTTACCCTCGACGGTAATAAAATCACAGCTAATACAACCATTGACGACCGACGCCCTGAAAAATAAGAAACTGGTTTAGGAGAACGGCACATGGGAAATACGAAATCAAATCCAACATCTGTTGGTCGATTATTTTTCCTGATAATTCTTTTCTGCCTCGTTCCGGCATTTGATAATGCCGTCCGGGCTGACAGCACAACAATCAACAGCGGTAAGAAAAAAGGCTATATTACAATCGCCACAATCGGTTCCGGACCGGCATCGGTTGACACGAACGCCGAACCGCAGAAAGTTGTTGAAAAAATGATCGCCCACTGGAAAAGGCAATTCGAACAGGTCCTGCCGGATAAGCCCGATTTGATTGTCGTGCCGGAAGCGTGCGATAGGCCGGGTGGATTAAGTGCTGAAAAGCTGCTGGAATATTACAAGGTTCGCAAAGGCCAGGTGCAGCAGTTCTTCGCTCAAACCGCGCGCGAGAATAACTGCTATATGGTCTATTCGGCGTATCGAATTATGCCGGACGGAAGCCGGCGCAATTCAAGCATTTTAATCGACCGAAAGGGCAACGTTGCAGGCATCTATAATAAAAATCATCCGACAATAGGCGAGATTGAAAACGGTACGCTCTGTGGCAAGGATGCTCCCGTTTTCGAGTGCGATTTCGGTCGGGTCGCAATGGCAATCTGTTTCGATTTGAATTTCGACGAACTGAGATTAAAATACGCCGAGGCAAAGCCGGACCTCATCATTTTTTCATCGATGTATCACGGAGGGCTGATGCAAAGCTATTGGGCTTATTCCTGCCGATGCCATTTTGTCGGTGCGATAGCCGGCAGCGCTACACCGTCTGAGATTCGCAATCCCTTAGGGCAGGTCATCGCGTCAACCACGAATTACTTCGATTTTGCCGTCGCTAAGGTGAATCTGGATTGCGAGCTGGCGCACCTGGATTATAACTGGGAGCGGCTGCGGAAACTGAAAGCTAAATATGGGCAGAAAGTCACAATCTCAGACCCGGGCTGCCTGGGTGCGGTTATGATTTCCAGCGAGCATGAGACAATCAGCGTCGATGAGATGATTAAGGAATTCCAAATCGAGCTGTTGGACGATTACTTCGCCAGATCACTGGCTTATCGCCACAAGCCTGGAAATATTGAAAAGTAGGAGATTCATACAATGAGAACGCCTAAGACAATAATTTTACTGTTGACAGTTCTTTCTCTAACGTTGGCTGCGACCGCAACTGCTGTGGAGAATTGGATACAGTTCAAGTATGATTCCGAACATGCCGGCAATGTACCGGACAGAAGTGTGACGACGCCTCTCGGTCTTCTCGGCGCCATTCCACTGACCGATGCCGTCTTTACTGCGCCGGTTGTTTCGGAAGGACACGTGTATGTCGTGGACGGCTCGGGAGTAGTTTTCTGCATCGATGCATCCACGTTCGAGGTTTTATGGAAGCTCAACACCGGAACGGATAAATACAACAGCAACAACGTTTCGTCTCCGGCCATCACCGGACGCTATCTGCACTTCGGGACGATGGCTGGATATTACTTTGTGCTGGATAAAAACAGTGGTCAAGTGGTTAAGAAAATTTCATGCGGCGAGCCGGTTTTCAGTTCCCCTGTCGTTGCCAATGGCCGGGTATATTTTGCCACTCTGGGCTCTAAAGTTTATGCCGTAGAGCCCGACGGCAATGTCTGCTGGATATGGGATTTCGTTAAGGAGACTCTTGGCTTCGACGGCGATCGCTGGAGCGGAGAAGCCTGGTGCAAATACGAAGGCGGAAGGGTAACGTGGCGCGACCAGTTTTGCTGTTCGGGCAACATCGTCGTCCACGGCAAGCTGCTCGTTATCCCCACAGGCTCCGCCATTTGTCTGGAGGATAAGGGCAGCCACGCCGAGTTTCGGGAAATGGCAACAGTGCCATCTTATGCAGGCTCGGAGAAGCCGACCGTGTTCGGCTTGAGTATAAGCGAGGACGGCATGGTATATCAGCAATGGCACCGGCGGGACAATACCGGCAGAGTCGAAATCATTCCTCTGCCCGGTGTACAGGGAAAGATTGAATTTGTCCCCGGAACACTCACCGAGATTAATCGACCGGGTTCGCTTAGCTTTTGCTCGGTCAGTATTCGCGGCCGGGACGTCTACCGCTGCCGGCCGGAAGAAGGCTATGGATTCTGCAAGCACTCTGACGGCAATGAAAAGGCACAATATCTCGGAGGCTATCCATCAATTACTTCACCGATTCTTCTTGGCGATACGGCGTTATACGGCGGCCTAAACGGCAGCCTTTACATGGTCCCGCTTACAGGAAGCGGCAACGTGTGGTCATTTAAGACTGCCTTCGGAAAGGCGATTTCCGCCCCGGCGGCGGTTTGCGAGGGCCGGGTATATTTCAGTTGCGAGGACGGCTATCTGTATATCCTGGGGCCGGGCGGCAAAGCGCCACTGCCATCCAAGGACCTTCAACTGCAAAAAATCCGAAGCCCGCTGACAAGCAAGCTCGCCGATGCGAAATACGACTGGTTCACGAATTTCGGCAATCCGGCAAATACGAATGCGAATGATCAGGGACTGAAGCCTCCTCTTAAAATCAAGTGGATTCGACGTTACGAGGGTACATTCAAGCATATACCCGTCTGCGGGGGCGGCCGGATGTACACGCACACCGCCGAAGGGCAAATCTTCGCCGTCGAGCAGGAAACCGGCAGGCTCCTGTGGCGGCGTTACTGGCCCGGCGTACACATCTCTTTTACCGGCCCAATCTACTATAACGAACGCCTGCTTGTCCCCCAGGCGGGGATGAAAGAATCCTGGTTGCGATGCCTGAATGCCGCCACGGGAGAGCTGCTCTGGGAAGCGCCGTTTACCGGCTCACCGAGCTGGAGCAGGCAGCAGCCGCCGGTCGTCTACAAGAACCTTGCTATCTATGTCTATGGCTCCGGCAAATACGCGCCGCAGGGGACGGAGAAAGCTTATGTCCACAAAGGCGATCCGGTCGAATCGCCGGACGGCGCTGAGATTATGAGCTGGATTTACGGCCACGACAATCCGTACTATCCGAAAGACAATTTACCCTTTGTGCGGGCATGGGACATCGAGACCGGCAAAGAGGTCTGGACCATCGACTTTTCGCAGTTCGGCACGGGCGGCAATGATTCCGGCCTGGCCCTGATGGATAATACACTTTACTACTCGACCTTCTTCGGATACGCACCAAGAAGAAAGAGTGGCCGGCCAAAATCGAGAGGTCTTACAGCCGCTATCGAGCCGGAGACCGGGCAGGTACTCTGGCTGACAACGAAATACTATGTCACCGCCGGCTGCACGATATCCGCGGAAAACGGCAGGCTGTATTTAGGCGGATACAATCCACCGAACGAAAAGACCCAGAATCGCTATGTGATGTGTCTGGATGCCCGGAGCGGCTCGTTAATCTGGCAGTCCGAGCCGGTCGGCAAAGCTGTGAACGTCGTGACCATCGGCAAGAATCTTCTTTTCACTCACGGCTCCACCGGCCAGCCGAGCTACCTGCTCGATAAACAGACGGGAAAGATTTTGTCCGTTTTCGACATGAAATATGCGTGCACCCGGTTCACTATGTCTGAGCCTTATCTGTTGGGTTCCAACATGGATCTGATTGACACTACAGACAGCAACAAAGTAGTGTCTTCCGGGCCGTGTGTGGACGTGCGGGAATGTGTAGGCGCAGTCGTATCGAACGGGCGGCTTTTTTATACCTCTCAAGCAAGCGGCCTGCAGATATCGCAGGTTTTTGGGGCCGAAGCCGGCTCATGGACGGTTCCGTGGGAACATTGAGCCGATGGATTGAAACGAACGCCGTAATTACTGACTTGATTGCAGCTCGTGAGCGATTTTCTCGACTTGCGACCAGACGCGCAGAAGGTTCTCGGAGCAGATTTTTTTGATGTCTTCTTCGGTCAGGCCTTTTTTCAGGAGTTCGTAGATCAGGTTCGGATAGCAGGAAGCATCCTCCAGCCCCACAGGCAGATTGTCGCCGACGCCGTCGAAATCAGAGCCAAGACCCACGTAATCAATCCCAACTAACTCTATCACGTGCTCTATATGCGAAGCAACATCTGAGACATGAACCCTTTGCAGCGGGTGCTCTCGCTTGAACTGTTCGGTGTAATCGTCTTTCTCCTGACCTTCAAGATTATGAGTCTCGATGTACTCATCCATTTTCTTTTCCAGATCCGCCCATTGCTGTCTGACCTGGCTACTTATGAACATCGCGCCGAAATTTATCTGAATAACGCCGCCCTTTTCAGCCAGCAGCTTTATCATCTCATCGCTCATATTCCGTTCGAAGCCGGGAATAAAATGGCGGCAGGACGAGTGAGTCGCGACTATGGGAGCCTTGGACAGCTCGACGATTTGATAGAACGTGTCGTCCGAGATATGCGAGGCGTCGATTATCATCCCAAGGCGATTCATTTCCGCGACGACTTTCACGCCGAAAGGACTCAGGCCGTTCCACTTGTGCTCGGGATCGAAAGATGAATCGCAAATATGATTGGCCTTCGAGTGTGCAAGCGTAATGTATCTGACGCCCCGATCATGGAAATGTTTCAGATTGGCAAGGCTGCCTTCTATACACGTTCCGTTTTCTATTCCCATAGCGAGCGATATGCCGCCCCAGCCGAATTGTTTTTTGACGTCTGCAACCGACCTGGCCATCACAAACTTGTCGGGCCACGTCCGGGCAAAACCTTCGACCATGCCGATAGTCTCATCGGCAAACTTTTTAGCGTTCCCCGTCCCCTCATATTCTGCAGGAACATATACGGCCACAAAAGCCACGTTTAGCCCGCCCTTTTTCGCCCGCGGATAGTCGAAGTCCCCCTCAGCCGTTCTTTCTGAAATATCCTCCATTTTTTGCTTCAGACGATACGGCACATCCAGATGGGTATCGATAATCATATATTTCTGAGCCAGTTCTTCTGCCTTCTTTTTAAGATTCAACTCAATATCTCCTATCTTTTTGGTTTGTGCCGGGCAAGCAGCAACCAGAATGGTAAGCAATATAGTTACGGCCCGCAACGGCAGTCTCTTGTTCCGGTTCATAGCACCCGATATTGTACTACTCCTGTGATATATGTCCATCGACAATCTAATACTGTGTTTCGAAAATAGAATTGTAGGGTGTGCAATTTATTGCACACGCGGTTTTATGCAAGATGCTGCGTGTGCAAAAAAAAACGTTTTGCACACCCTACGAATATCATTTTCGATTTGAAATCGGCAATCGGCTTCTAATCACCGCTCACATTGAGTATGGTCGATTTGAAAGACTGATTTTCAAAAAGCTGCTTTGCAAGCATGGCATATCCGGGCCCCAAGGGATGACTGGCATCACGATAAAGCTCACTGGGCAGCACATCAGGGACACAATAGGCGATGTTGTTACGCTGGAGCCAAATCTCGATATCACTTTTCATCTTCTGGTAGGTCTTGTAGCTGTCCGTCTTCAACATGTGCTCGTTGAATGGCCCGACCACTACGAATACGGTGTTTTTTCTCGCCTTTAATAAATCAATTGTCTGCCGGAAGAAGCGCCATTGCAGCGATTGTGCCGGCTCTACCCACTGAAAATCCTCCTGCGCGATGCCTTTTTCCGTCCAGGACACATTCTCCTGCAGATTATCTCCAGAGGCGGGAAGTTCGAGTGTAACGGCGTTCCAAGGATTTTGATATGGATGCTCCAGCGTCCAGTTCGGCAGGGCCATGTTCTCAAAATAGACTATCCGCAAATGGGACGTGAAACTAAAGAACGGCACATATCGCTCTATCACGGCGGACAATCGTTTGGAAAAGGAATCCTTGTAGCAGAGAATCTTCGGGAAAAACTGCGGGACCAGCTTCGGATGATTGAAATGAAACTCCTTGTCGGTCTGCAGGTCATGCTTTGCCGAGCTCATCCATAAGGGATTAAATTGTATAATCACTTTCTTGCCGGAGATGTCTCTGCCGTAGTACCTGAGAAGCCCCCCTAAGGCCCCGGGGTGAAAACCGTCCACTCCCAGGTTGGCGAAGCGGTCTTGATCCGCTTTTTGATTGAGATAGTGCGACAGCGTGTTGTCTCGTGATACGTAATGTCCCCAAACGACCGAATCTCCAACCACAAGCGTTTCGTACTTCGAGCAGGCCCAGCGGCAATAACGGCTGTACAGCCAATAGTCGTTACCCAAAGTGTAAGGCAGCCGATAATCGACGCCGGGATCGAACTTTTCAATCCGTCCCCAGAGCGATGGGCCAAGGCAAAGTAACGCAGAGCAGATAATTGCAGCAAGAAGCCATTCACGCCACGATAATCGTATATTATTAGAGCTAAACGGGGTCTCGGCCTTATCCGCTTTTTTTATAATCTCGTCTCTTTTTGTGCCGTCGAGTTTCATATTCAATCCATTAAAACTGCAAATAGATAAATCCCTGCTCGCTCGACGGGGCAAAAATAGCAAGGTAAAGAATCATTCCTGTAACAAGCCCGATGCGCACCGGCGCCAGGTCAAAAATCCATCTGTGTCTGGATTCATACGCGAATTGATAAAGCCAGACCATAAAAACCAGAATCAAAGCCCAGACGGGACAATAGGGATTTGCCCATCCTGAGCTGAATATTCTCGTTATGATTAACCATGCGTCACCAATACTATCGGCCCGGAAGAAAATCCACGCGAACGTAACAAAGGCGAACACGAACAGTTGCTTGACTAATTTCGGCACTTTTTCCCTGTAAAATGCCGTCCTTTCCAATTCTCGCGTTATGAACCGGCCGAGAGCATGCACCGCACCCCAGATGACAAACGTCCAGGCCGCCCCGTGCCACAATCCGGAGATAACCATGGTAAGGAACATGTTTTTATAAGTATTAAAAGTGCCTTTTCGATTGCCCCCCAGCGGAATATACACGTAGTCTTTGAACCATGAGGATAGGCTGATGTGCCACCTGCCCCAGAATTCACCCAGGCTGGTCGCCAGGTATGGATTGTTGAAATTCAGCATCAGGTTCAGGCCCATCATCCGGGCGATGCCCCGCGCCATGTCCGTATAGCCGCTGAAGTCGAAGTATATCTGCCAGCAGAACAGAAACGTCGCCAGGATCAATGCTGGTGACTTATACTGCTCAGGAGCGGCGTAGATATTATCCACATAAAGCGACAGATAATCGGCAAGGGCGACCTTTTTGAACATTCCCATGATGAACAGTGACATGCCGTCCGTGACATTCTGCATCGAGACTTCGGGCGTCTTATGCATCTGCGGCAGCAGGTTCCTCGCCCGTTCGATCGGCCCGGCCAGAAGCCGGGGAAAGAGCGAGACAAAAGCCGCGTACGCGATGAGGCTGTTTTCTTTTTCCATGTTGCCGCGATAATAATCGATGGTATAGCTCATCGACTGAAAGACATAGAACGATATGCCGACCGGCAGGAGAAAACCAGGCTCGGGAAGAGCGTATGATATATGCAACGACAACAAAAGAGCATTCAGGTTGTCGGTGACGAAACCGGCATATTTGAAGAAACCCAGCAGGCCGATATTGTTGATGATGCTGACCGAAAGCCACATCTTTCTGCGCGGGCTTTTGGCCATTCTTGTTACCACCGTATAGTCAACCAGCGTCGAGTAGCCGATTAGAATCAAATAAAGAGGATTGAAGCAGGCATAAAAGAAATAGGAAGCCGCCAAAAGAAATGGAAGCCTGAACCTGGTGCCTTTGAGGACGAGATAGACCGGATAAAAAACCAGGAAGAAAAGTGCGAACGGCCATGTGTGAAACAGCATCTCGTGACTTTCTATTGCATCAATACGCGAATGTGTGCCTCGACCGATGCGGCAAGACCATCCAGGCCGTAGCCGCCTTCAAGAACAGAAACAAGCCGTCCGGCACAGAACTTCTCGGCGATACTTTTGGTAATCTGTGTCAGTTTCGCAAATCCCCGGTCGGTGACTTTCATGCCGCCGAGCAGATCGCCTTCGTGTGCGTCGAATCCGGCCGAGACAAGAACGAAGTCCGGAGCGAACGAAAAGGCCGCCGGTGTCAGCTTTTCTTCGAACGCTTTTATATAGCGGTCGTCTCCGGAACCTGCCGGCATAGGAACATTAATGTTGGTCTTCAGACCTTTTCCGCTGCCCTGTTCGGCCTGGCTTCCGGAGCCGGGATAGAATGGATACTGATGGGTGCTGAAGTAAAGCACGTTAGGGTCATTGTAAAACGCCGCCTGCG
>CAZHBL010000031.1:0-19980 GCA_964530105.1 uncultured Pirellulales bacterium
TGGCTTCTTAACTCGGGTGCATACGTCCAAGGTTATATGAGAGATGGTTATTTCAGGGAATTTGAAAACCGGCTTCTTTTCTTTTTTGGCGAGGGCAGGGAAAAGGGTATCTGGAAGGAGCTCGTGAAAATTCTGCGACACCGGGCTAAGTTGCCGCAAACCTGGGATTATCTAAAAACTTTCGCGGACGATTGCAACCTTGTTGCCGTTTACCTTGAGCAAGAAGCTGGGCAAACGCATAAACAGATATACCGGGCCATAGACCTTGAAAACAGGACAATCACGGTTGGATCTGAAACCATTACTATTAAGGGTGACAGCCTTTGGGATTACCTGAAGGAACTATGCTCACAAAAGAAGCAAGATGAAATTGTGCCGTACCTGGAAGGCCCTCATAATTATAAAAGTGCAAACGATCAGCTTCGAAGGAAATTAGGCAAAGAAAACATACAAAAATTTATTTTTTATTCATATGGCGGTTACAAGCTGAATCCCGAAGTTGAAATCATTGGCGGCGGTCAAATAGGTATTCGAAAGACTAAACTCAGCCGCTAAACGAATAAAACCTGAGCGCTACTTAAGCGTCAAGCGAGCGTTTTTTTGAATTTTCTATAAAAATCTTTTCTTCATTTTTGCCCTGAAAAGGGCATTTTTTAATCTGTCAAAGCACCCATATTAGCATCTACTCAGCGACTGCCTCTATTTATAGAATCGCGAATAAAATTTGAGGAAAAAAAATGGAAAAAGGGCTTATGCCATTAAGAAACGTCGCGCGGAAATATAAACTACCCCAGGATTGGCTGGCAGCGGAGGCCCGGCGCGGTAGCTTGCCTTGTCTTATAGCCGGAGAGCAAATCCTCTTTGATGAAGTGACACTGGTGAAAGAATTGACAAAAAAAGCTCGTCAGCAAGGAGAAGACCATGCCGCCTAATACAGTAATCGCACCCCGTTTAATCAAACCAAGGCAAGCCGCTTTATATTTAGCTTTAAGCGAAAGAACATTGTGGGGTCTTACAAGAGACGGTGCCATTCCAGCGGTCCGGCTGGGCAAAAGAGCAATCAGGTATGACAAAATAGACTTGGATGCTTTTATTTTGAGAGCAAAAGCTGAAGGAGTTCCAGTTGAACCAAAATGAAAATAAAACTTATTTCGATATGCCTATGGCTCACAAGGACGATCCGCTAAGTTCGTATCAGGCAGGGGACCGAGTCTTGCAGTCCGGCAAATTAAAAGGACAGATGAAAATTTGTTTTTTTGGTGTTAGACGTTGGCCGGGCAGAACTTCGGCTGAGTTGGCTGAACTACTTGGATGCAGTCGCTATGACACAGCTCGCAGGTTGCCGACGCTCGAGCATAGGGGCCTTGTGAAAAAAAGTAGATCGCGTATGTGTACCGTCTGCAAAAGCGTATGCGTCACCTGGACTACGCCGGAAAGCGAAAAATACCCACTCTTAGGTAATTCATGACCGAAAAACAGAAAATAACTCGGAAGGCAAAACAGAAGCGTTCAAGCGTCTCAGGACGTAAGCAAAAAGTATGGCATATTACAGACTTCGGCGAATTGTATGAGTTGGCAGACGACATCAGAAAAGAGCGGTCTGGACCACTAAGATATACAAAAAGCCTCGTGACCCTTAGCCCGTTTTGCCCTGATGCCGAAAGCAGGCACTTCGAGCGTATGAGAAGACTGAAGGCAAAGCCGGAACGTCATTTATTGCGAAGTATTTTTGAAGATCTCAAAAACTGGACAGGCTCTAAACCTTTTGGATTACGTGGATATCTCGTGACCGCAGAGGCCAAAGCAGCGCCGACTGATTATTTGGCCGAGCAGCTTAGCGTAGGCGTCGATGATATCGAGCTGGCTTTGCCGGAGTTACAGCGGCTTGGTTTTATTGAGCGGATCCCGATGAACGGCCAGGCGGAACAAAAAAAATCAACGCGAAATAAGGGCAAAAAAAGCAAATCCAAAAAAACACGAAAATCAGAAAACACTGTGAAACATACCGGAGAGTGCATTAAATCAGGACTTCCGGAATCAGCCGGAACGGGCCGGAATGAGCCGGAAAGTGTGTGCCCGCCTTCGCGTAAGGCTAAAAATAAAAATAATCGTAAGGATAATAGTAAGGCAACCGTCGGCCTAACGGCCTCTGGTTGCAAAAAAAATAATAACGGCAACGGCAAAGACGAACCGCAAAGCAAGGTAAACGATCAAGTACCATGCCCACCCGCCACCCAGCCGTTGTCGTCTATGCCGCAGGAATCCGACGATGGGGGACGGGCACATAGTGTCGCCCGTCCCCCGGACTCGGTTGGAATATCGCGCCATGGTTTAAGCTATGGCCGCAAAGTATATCTTGCTTTGGGCTATCGGTATGACGTTGACAGCCCAGAAGCAGCACGCGAGATTGCCAGTTTTGGCTCCAAGCACGACAAGGTTTTTTTTCAACTTTCCGGCATATCCCCACCTGCCGTTGACGCTATTTTAAGCAGGGGATTACGCGAAGCGTCCAAGATCGCAAAACGTCCGGCAAACAAAAACCGAGCGGCCGTCTGGCATACGGTCATGGACAGGCTGGCAGCGGCACAGCGCCCGCCAGAAGGCCGGAGCTGGAAGTAAATTGATTTCAAATTGCAAAATTTTAAGGAGAACAAAAATGAATAAAAATATTGAAAGGGCACTCGCGTCAATTCCGCGAGTTGAAGATGATTTCGAACTCAAACAAATCGACCAAAAAATCCAGAGCTTTGAAGAACTTCTCAAAAAGAAAAGGCACGAATTGAGCGAGACGCGTAACTATCCTTCCAGTGGCTCATTAATGATTGTTGATGTCGAACGTGATGCCCTGCAGTTAATTGATGGTATTGGTATCGACGAGTTGGCCGGACCCAACATTGAGAATCGGAAAGCAAATCTCAAACGGCAGATTGAAGCAATCACTAAGGCCATGGGATTTTTGAAGGTTCGAAGGCGTGACGCGGAAAGCCGGGCAATTCAAGCGGCTTGTGTGTCTCTGCCGGAGCCGGTGACGCAGATTTTTAAAAATATGCGGCAAGCGGGTCGTGATCTTTGTACAGCGATAGAAGTTGCTGAAAAGGTGAATGAATTGCTATCAAATTACGGCCTTCCACCTGAGAGGCGACCGATGTCACTTAATGTGTCACCTTATTTTGCACATTTGTTGCATGGCGGCGGCCAATTGGCCGGCGGATCCGGCCTGGCAAGTTTGCGTTTCATTTTAGACAATCTGGAAGGAGAAAAATAATGAGTACCAAAATAGCACATCCGGGCAGAGAGCAAGCTGTCCTTCACGGTCGGGTTGTCAGTGCCACAAGATCAATGAATCGATACTATATTTCTCAGAAAGATTTTTTGATCCGCGTCATAAGAGGTTGCCAGGCTGAGATAGACAATGGGACTGCTGATGCTTCACATCACGCCGAAATCAGGCGATGCAAAGCCGAACTCGCAAAGCTGGAACAAGGCTATGCGAACTCAAGCCTTAAGCGGTCCTTGGAAGCAATGAGGGAGCGGACTCATCCGAGCGGCAGTCCAACCTATTCTGGCAGCGTTATAGAGAACCGCTCTTCGCAGGCGTCCGGCACGATTACCAGTGCTGCGACGGGGACGTCGTCACGCCTAATTGCAAAGAACATTTCCGGTTACGCCGCAAAATTCAATAAAATGTCTCAGGACTTCGGCGGCTGGAAAGAGCAGATCGCACTCGGCGCTTTTACAGAGGCGTTAAAAACCAGCTCGGTAGCCTGCCTTTTTAATCACGACGCTAATCATATTTATGGCAGAAATACAGCGATGACCCTGGAGCTTCGAGAAGATTCTATTGGCCTTTGGTTTGTGTGTCATCTGCTGGCGTTCGATCCGGCAAGCTATGCATTGGCAAGGCGAATCGACCGAAGGGACATTTGCGGTTGTAGTTTTGCTTTTATCGTCAAAAATGATTCTTGGGACTTCGCAACGCGACCAGACGGAACCGATGTACGAACGATACTTGCGATAGATAAATTATTCGACGTCGGGCCGGTGACATATCCTGCTTACCTGGATACAACTGTTTCTGCAACTTTCAAAAAGGTGACACGATTGTTGCCACAGCCGGAAACAGTGCCGCAAGCGGATATTGACGATGAACGATATGCGTGGGATGAATACGACGATATGATTTTGCAAAAATTTCAACCTATTTCCGATGAGCAGATGTTACAGAAGCGTGTTTCATACAGGAAAATTTCACGGATTATGAATAGGCAAAAAGCATGGCAGGCCGAAACCAGCAACTGACCCAGGCCGAAGATGGAAAAACGATTATTTAGAATCATGATGGCGGCAGTATCTTTTTATTGTGACAGTTCGTGTCTGTCACGCTCCTTATGGGCAGGCGGCACTCATTGTGCCGTCGGTCCTCTTCGCAGGCAGACGGGGGGGGGGCTAAAATGATACAAAAGCGGCGTTCTAAAGACCGTTGCTCTAACCTTTCGTTTTTTTTCACGAATTAAAATCTTTTTTTTGAGGTGAACAAATGAAGCCTGGCAGAAAACCAGTACCAACGCAAGTTTTGAAACTACGAGGTTCGTGGCGCGCAAAAAATCGGCGAGACTTATTCGTACAGCCAGAAAAACCCAGGATGCCGAGCTGGTTGAGCGACGAAGCTAAGCGGGCTTGGCGGCATATGGTTCCCCAGCTTGAAGCCTTGGGAATTTTGAAAAGAGCTGACGAAGTTGTTCTTGCAATGTTTTGCACAGATTACGCAGAATGGAGTCAGGCTTGTGAAGAAATTTCTACGCTAAAATCAAGATTTGTAAAACAGCCAAGCGGTAGGATTTGCCAACATCCGCTTTTACGAATCCGGGATGCGGCTGCGGAACGTATGCGAAAGTTGATTTCTGAGTTGGGCATGAGTCCGGCAGCACGGACCGGTTTGAATATCACACAAAAACCGTCGCCGTCGAAATCGAAGTCAAGATTTTTTAATCCGCGGGAACCGGCCTAAATTCGAGTTACGGGGCATAGTTATTCGCCTTTGATTGAGTTCGTGCCTTACAAGCGGTCCTGGAGCGTCTAATGGGTAACAAAAGGAATAAGATTCGGATATTTTGCTCGAACCAAAAGGTTGTTTCTATTGATGAGCTTAAACCCAATCCGTTGAACCCGAACACACATCCTACAGCGCAGGTCGAAAAGCTGACAAAGATTATAAGGGCTCATGGCTGGCGGCATCCGATCACAGTTAGTAATCGCTCGGGCTTTATCGTCTCCGGCCATTGCAGGCTATACGCTGCCCAGCGGCTGGGCGTCAAATCTGTGCCGGTCGATTATCAGGACTTCAAATCAGAGGCCGAGGAACTGGCCGTTTTGATAGCTGACAACAAAATTCAGGAGTTGGCCGAAACCGATACAAGCAAAATGGCGGATATTGTCCACGAGCTTGAAGCTGCTGACTACGATTTGACTCTGGCCGCGGTTGACTTTGACGAACTTGAGCCTGCCGATCTGACCTACGCCGAGGAAACGCTCCGACCATATTCGAGGACTCATGTATTATTGAGCTTTGAACCGTCTTTGCTGATGAGAATAGAGCCGCACCTGAAAGCCATTATGCAAATTGAAGGCGTTGAATATGAGCAAGCCAGCAACTAAAAAAACCGACAACAGCTTTCTTGAAACGAAGATCCGCTTGCGTCTTGATAATCTGCCGAGCGGTGACGCCATAACTGTTTTGGATTGCTACGCGGGAACGGGCCGGATATGGCAAAAGATAAAAGCAGAACTACCGGAACGTAACATTCAGGTATTGAGCATCGAGCAAAAGAAGCAAGGCGGTGTTTATCTTCGAGGCGATAACGTCAAATATCTCAGCAGCATCGACCTTGCCAAATTCAATGTTATCGACTGTGACAGCTACGGAGTGCCTTACAGACAGCTTAAAACTATTTTCGCAAAGGCGATGCACCCGGCGACGATTGTATTCGTGACTTTCATTCAGAGCATCTTTGGCCGCTTGCCTGTCGGTTTGCTCAGGGACATCGGCTATTCGCAGACGATGATACGCAAATGTCCCAGCTTGTTTAATCGGCAAGGCTTCGAGAAATTCAAGTTATGGCTTGCCATGCAGGGCGTCGAACAAATCCGGCACTACTCCGCAGGACAGAAGCATTATTTATCATTCGAGATAAAAAAATCTGATGCTCTAAAGTTTGAGAAAACGCAAGCTTACAAGAAAGTAAGGCATAAGACGGAAAAAAGAATTGCCAAAAGTGCTGTAAGTTCTTTATAATAAAGATGTTGTGACATTATGAAAAAGATAAGACGGAAAGAACGATGTCGATAATATACGAACCAAAGGGAAGAGCGCAGGAATACTCATGGCTGGCGGCCAATCTGTTTAGCGGTTGTTCGCACGGTTGTGCTTACTGCTATGCACGAAAGATGGCTGCTCAATTCGGAACCGACTTCGATAATCCGACTGTGAAAAAGTACGTTTTGACGGAGCTTGAAAAGGACGCTCGGAAATACGCCGGGACCGACAAAAGAGTCTTGCTTTGCTTTTCATGTGATCCTTACCAGCCGCTTGAATTACAGGAGAGAATCACCAGAGAAGCTATAATAATCCTTAAAGAAAATGACATAAACTTTCAGGTATTGACGAAGGCCGGATTGAATGCAGCGAGAGACTTCGACCTTTACAAGACCGGAGACGCGTTTGCTGCGACCTTAACTTACATCGAAAGAGACGATTCTTTACGAGACGAGCCAGGAGCGGCTTTGCCGGCGGAAAGAATCGAAGCTCTAAGACAGGGACACGATAGAGGCATAGAGATATGGACTTCACTGGAACCGGTGCTTGACGTCGAGCAATCTTTAGAGATTATCCGGCAGACCCATGAGTTTGTTGACTTATACAAAATCGGCAAGCTTAATCACAAGCCAAGCTCTATAGACTGGCGACAATTCGGCATCGAGGCGATTAAGCTTTGTGAGCAATACGGAAAGCGTTTTTACATTAAAGATGACTTGGCAAAGTATCTTGAAGGAATCGAGTTTGAAAATACGGACACAAGAATAATATCTTTTAAAAAGGCAGGTGAATTACTATGGCAAGTGTAGCGAGAAAGAAAACTAAAGCGGGTATCGGATACTTTATTCAGCTTAGTCCGGGTGAAAGAAGAACAAGACCGAAAATCAGCTTAGGGCATCATGTATCTAAGAAGCAGGCCGAGACGGCAAGGCGGAACATCGAGCACCTTTTGAATTGTAAAGATACCGGCGATGTAATATCTCCGGCGGCCCAGGAATGGCTTGACGGCATATCAGACGGACTCAGGAACCGGCTTGAGACTCTTGGCATTATCGAGCCGAGGGAAAAAGGAAAAAGATTTACAGTAACTGAATGGATAGACAGATATTTCCAAAGCAGACAGGACGTCAAGGCAAGGACGAAATCGAATTGGCAGACGGCGGCCAAGAAGCTAAAGGTATTTTTCAAGAACGAGCTTATCGGTGACGTTACCGTCGAGCAGGCCAAGAATTTCCGGGTTTACCTGAAATCGGTTTCCGGGCTTAGCGAAAACACATTGAGGCGGGAGATCGGCTTGGCGAGGCAGTTTTTCAAAGCGGCCATTGATGCCGAGATTATCACCAAGAACCCGTTCAGCGGTCAGCCGGTGGCGGTCAGGGCGAATCCGACGAGGTTCTATTACGTGACGCAGGAGACGGCCCTAAAAGTGCTTGACGCCTGCCCTGATGCACAGTGGCGGCTTATCTTCGGCCTATGCCGCTGGGGGGGCCTTAGATGCCCCAGCGAAGTCCTACGGCTTACGTGGCAGGACGTGGATTTCGAGCATAGCCGTTTTACTGTTCACGCCAGCAAGACGGCAAACCATGCGGACGGCGGGATAAGAACGGTCCCGATGTTCCCGGAACTGAAGCCACTGTTTCAGGATGCCTTTGACCAGGCAAGAGAGGGGGACGTATTCTGTATTACCCGATACAGAGATAAATCTACAAACCTGAGAACCCGGTTAACTAAATACATAAGGCGTGCCGGGCTTGAACCTTGGCCGAAGTTATTCCAGAACCTACGCAGCACTCGCGAGACGGAACTATTCAAAATGACCGGCGGCAATGTCAAGGCTGTTTGCACTTGGATAGGCAATTCACCGGCGGTTGCTATGGAGCATTATGCCCAGTTGACCGAAGCGGACATTCAGGAAGCGGCCAAGATGACACTAATCAAAGACGCGGAAAATTCATGTCAAGAAAAGAGGGTGCAAAAAAGGGTGCATAATCGGGTGCAGACTACAGCCGCACCGAGTCGCAAGGAGTCGCAAGAGTCACCATCAGAGACGGCTGTAAGTCCTGATATTTACGAGAGTAAGCGGGAATTTGCGACAGTATGCGAAACTGTGCAAAAACCCGCTCATTACCCCCAAGGGGAGTCGAACCCCTGTCTCCAGGATGAGAACCTGATATCCTAGGCCACTAGACGATGGGGGCATCGTTCGTTTAATCATCGCTCGTATCTCATGTTTCGTTCTTCGGATTACGCATCACGCTTCACGAGAGACGAAATTAGCGGCGCTCGGATTCGAACCGAGGACCCTGGGCTTATGAATCCCATGCTCTAACCAACTGAGCTACGCCGCCAAAATTTCTAACGTCTTGTAGTATAATAACTTCCTGCATGTGTTGTCAAACTTCTTTTTGCTTCAAAAAAGGTACACACCAAAATGCACCATTTTTTTGCGCAAGCCCTGAGCAGTTGCGACCCTTGCACGGTCCGCCAAATTGTCCGCTACTGCCAGATAGAATTCGTAGGTTGTGGCAAAACTTGAGTGCCCTGATCTGAGCATCTGTCCTTGCCATGCGATCTTCCATGAAATCCCTGAGCCTAATAGAATCGGATTCAATATAACCCATCCTAAGCTCCTTTTCCTTCCGGGCATGCTGCCTTTCAGCCTTTCGCTGGTCTACATGGCCAAGGGTTTCCCATTTTCACCTTCATAGCGCAAGAAAAAAGTAAATCTTTGACCATCACGAGATGGCCGCTTGTGGAGCTTCACCAGTTGTTTCATAATACCTCCTTTCTGGTGCTGAAGATAGCTCATACAATCCGAGTAAGATTATATAAGAATATAAACAAAAGCGCAAGTAGTATTTTCCAGCACCTAATTGTTTTTCCACCCACTCCCAAATAGCTTTTTTGGTGTACAGTGCCTTCCGGCAGATATGGATTCTGGGTAGCCCTTGAAACCTTTCAGGTTTTCAATAACGCTGTAGTTGTCTTTTGAATTGCTGATTTCAGGTATCCTGAGAAACTGGATAACTTCGGATTGGGTCATCAAATCAGAGACGTTTACATCAATTCCCGGCGGTACAGATGGGTGTGCATCCCTTCGCTTTGAATCAGTCTTGTCATCTGAATTATCTAACGTTTTACTCATCTGAATCCGTCAATTTTAATCTTATGTATTTGTAGGCCTCGGTTGCGACCAACGCGACTTTAGGAAGATCTTCAATGTTAAAGCTATGCTATCTGCCATTTCTGGGGACTTAATTACTCAGGAATGTCAATGGGTTCCGTAGGCTGCCTCCTGGGGAGTTGCAGTGATGACAAACTCAGGATACAATAGCCCCAGAGTTGCCTTATCTCGAAATACAAAAGAGGCAGCACAACGTGTGCATTGCGATGGAAGGCCTTGCATGTATGGTCTGGGAGTAAATCGGCCATGACCTCAAAAGAGCGTGTATATCTTGCACTACAACGAAAACCTGCGGACCGTGTTCCCATTTTCATGTGGTACCACCCCCAAACCACCAAGAGGCTGGGAAAACTGCTTGAGATTCCCGCCAAATATGTACCTTTGGCGATGGGAGATGATATCCGCCAGGCATGGGTTAGTAATAATCATGCGATGGAAGGGATTGTACACGAGCACAATGGCGAATCACATGTGGATGACTGGGCAATAGAATGGACTCGCATCGATGGCTTCAATCAAATTTCCAAATATCCTCTTGCCGATGCCGACGAACAGCAGCTCTTGCAGTACAGGTTTCCGTTCGACCGGATTGAGTCACTCGTAAACCTTATGAAGCCTGTAATGAAATTCAAAAACGACTACTTTGTAGGCTGTGATGTTTCGCCCTGCGTTTTTGAAATGTACTGGCGCCTGCGCGGGATGGAAAAGACGTTGCTGGAGATCGCATCTAATCCTGATCTGACGCAGGAAATGCTCAGGCGATCCACAGAATTTTCTGTGGCACTTTCAGAAGAAGCTTGTCGGCGATTTGACCTGGATTGGCTCTGGCTTGGTGACGATGCCGCCGGTCAGCAGTCTATGCTGATGAGCCCTGATGCCTGGCGGCACATGGTGAAGCCCTTCTTGAAGCAGAATGCTGAGGTGGGCAAGAGACACGGTCTTTACGTAGCGTTCCACTCCTGCGGTGCTATCCGACCCATAATCGGAGATCTGATTGAAATCGGTGTGGACGTGCTGAACCCTATTCAATGCAACTGTCCCGGCATGAATCCTCTGGAGTTGAAGAAGGAATTCGGTAAGGATCTTGCGTTCATGGGTGGCGTGGACACGCAAGGAGTCTTGCCCAACGGCACAGCTCATCAGGTCCGCAAAGCGACAGCCGCATTGCTCGAGGAAATGACTACTTATGGCGGTGGCTACATTTTTGCTGCTTCTCACACCGTACCTCCGGAAACACCCGACGATAATATCTTCGCTATGTATGATGAAGCTGGCATTACCAAGGAAGAGATTTTCGACAGAGCCGCCCACGTCCGCAAATCGCTGCGGCAATTCCATATTGATTAGATAGACGTTAATGATAAAGGAAGAAATTATGACACGAAAACCTCTGCTATTATTGCTGTGTAGCCTCCTGACACAGGCTCTGGGGCCAGACAATGCCTATTCAAAGGACTACTATATTAGCCCAACAGGCAGCGATTCGAGCCCAGGGACCGAAAGTGAGCCATGGCGGACTATTGTAAAGGTAAATGACACTGACTTTCGGCCCGGCGATCACCTATACTTCCAGGGCGGCAAGCGCTTTGCCGGCACGATTGAGTTTGACTCTGATGATAGTGGCACATCGGACATGAGGCTTATCGTGACGTCTTACGGTGATGGACAAGCCGTTATCGACGGGGCAAACGATAGCAGCCTTAGGGTCAATGGGTGCAACCATCTCGTCGTAAGGAATCTCAATTTTGTCGGCTCAGGGCGCAAGGGTGGGAACACGCAGGATGGCATTAGTGTTCTCGATTCACAATGCGTAGAAATCGACCATGTCGAAGTCAGCGGTTTCAGGAGTAATGGATTGTCGGCTGACGGTGTTAGCGATGCCCGTTTTACTAATGTGTACGCCCATGAAAACGGAGCCGCCGGGTTGAGCGTTGGTTACAGCAACCGGTCGAAAAATGTGTACATTGCCCACTGCGTTGCCAGGAATAATCCGGGAGACCCTTCGAACCTCACGAATCACAGCGGCAATGGCATCGTGGTGGCAAATGCACAGGATGTCGTAGTTGAATACTGCGAAGCTGCGAACAATGGCTGGGATATGCCCCGCAAAGGCAACGGACCGGTCGGTATCTGGGCATGGAACAGCGATCGTGTAATTATCCAGTTCTGCATCAGCCACGACAATAAGAGTCCAGGTGATGATGGCGGAGGATTCGACCTCGATGGTGGAACAACCAATTCAATCCTCCAGTACAATCTTTCCTATAACAACGACGGTCCAGGGTACTTCCTGTGCCAATTTCCCAGCGCAACTGTTTTCAAGAACAACATAATCCGCTTCAACATAAGTCACAACGATGGTGTCAAAAATAACCGTCGAAGTGCCATCGATGTTTACTCGGCTAATTCGAACGCATCGGACTGCCAAATCTATAACAACACCATTTACAACAAATACGGTGCGGCTGTAGGATTCGGGGGTTTGCCCATGCCTAACGTGGTTTTTCGAAACAATATCTTCATCTGCTCGGGTGATGTGATCGCAGGTGAAAGCCAAAGGGGGAAATTCGAGAACAATGTGTACTGGCCTGCTAACGAGCAAGAACTCTTATTCGACGGATACGACAGCCTCGGCGAGTGGGTCGGAGCAACCGGCCAGGAGACAGTAGTCGGCAAAGTTGTCGGCAAGTATGTTGATCCAAAACTGGTCAGTGCTGATAGCGCGATGCCTATTGACCCGACGAAACTTAACGAAATGGTCGCTTACAGATTGAGATCGGACTCAACATGTGTGAATACTGGTATTCCCATAAAGAACAACGGTGGTCGTGACTTCTGGGGTAACCAGGTGCCCGAATCTGAAAGACCCGCCGCCGTAGGAGCTTTTAATCCTCCTCCCATCCGCCTGGAGCTGCTGTTCGATGCGGATTGGCGTTTTCACCGGGCAGATGTGGAAGGGGGCGAATTAGAGACCTTCGATCATTCATCATGGCGTCTGCTAAGCCTGCCCCACGATTGGGGCATTGAAGACTTGCCGGGCACGCAGTCGCCCTTTGATCCTAATGCGATAAGTGCCGTGGACGGGGGATTCACTACGGGCGGAACCGCCTGGTACCGCAAGGAATTCACCGCCTCAGCACAGTGGCAAGGCAAACGCATCCAATTGCAGTTCGATGGTATATACATGAACGCCGACGTCTGGCTCAATGGACGCCACTTGGGGAACCATCCCTACGGGTACACCAGCTTCTGGTATGACGTCACAGACTGCCTCAGTTTCGGTAAAAAGAATATTCTTGCCGTTCGAGTCCGAAATGAAGGTATAAACAGTAGATGGTACTCCGGGTCCGGGATATACCGTCATGTGTGGCTGAAAGTCGTCGAGCCTGTCCACGTGGCTACATGGGGCACATACATCACCACGCCAAAGGTTGATGAATCCGGTGCAAAGGTAAACATAAAAACAAAAGTCGTAAATGATTCCCGCCAAACACAAAGGATTACCGTGATTACACGAATACTCGACGCTATGGGCATTGAAGCCGCCAGGGCCGAATCCAGGGAGGATATCCAGCTCGGGACCTCAGTGCAGTTCAGTCAGGACACTGTTGTGAAATCGCCTACGCTATGGTCCACAGAATCGCCCGCACTCTACACCGCCGTAGTCGAAGTCCGTGATGACAAGGTCCTGCATGACCGGGTGGAAACCCAATTCGGTATCCGGACTATCTCTTTTGATGCTGAGAAGGGCTTTGTGTTAAATGGAGAACCTACCCTGTTGAAAGGTGGATGTGTGCATCATGATAATGGCCCACTCGGAGCGGCAGCCTATGATCGGGCCGAGCAGCGCCGCGTAGAATTACTCAAGGCCAGTGGTTTCAATGCGATTCGATGCGCCCACAATCCGCCCTCTCCGGCGTTTCTCGATGCCTGCGACCGGCTAGGGATGCTGGTAATCGACGAGGCCTTTGACATGTGGGCTGAGCCTAAAAACCCTCAGGATTATCATCTCTACTTTAGCCGGTGGTGGCAAAGAGACATTGACAGTATGGTATTGCGGGACCGGAACCATCCCAGCATCATTCTATGGAGCATCGGCAATGAGATTCCGAACATGGATAGTCCGGCCGTAGCGCAGACGGCCCGAATGCTGGCCGATTATGTCCGCCAGTTGGATCCCACCAGGCCAGTGACCGCTGCGGTCAATGCATTATCGCAAAAAAAGGACCCTTTTTTTGCTCCGCTGGATGTCTGCGGCTATAACTATGCCCTCGGCAGCTACGATTCGGACCACCAGAGGCTGCCCGAAAGAATCATCTACGGCTCGGAATCGTACCCCTTGGATGCGTGTGAGTACTGGCTGGCCGTGCCGGACCGGCCGTGGGTAATCGGTGATTTTGTATGGACGGCTTTCGACTACCTCGGCGAGGCCAGCATTGGCTGGCGGGGCTATATGCAGGAGAAGGGCTTCTATCCCTGGAACATCGCCTACTGTGGTGACATCGATATTTGCGGCTGGAAACGCCCGCAATCATATTACCGTGACGTCCTCTGGAGTGACATGCCCGGGATTTCACTGTTCGTGCATCCTCCCGAGCCCTCCTTCGAACCCAATCCGAAGCGAGAGTCCTGGAGCAGGTGGCATTTTGACGATGTGCTGGCAGACTGGACATGGCCGGGACACGAAGGACACACCTTCAAAGTAGACGTTTACTCATCGTGTGATGAGGTTGAGCTACTTCTCAACGGCAAGTCTTTGGGCAAAAAGGTGACTAACCGACAGACACAGTTTCGTGCCGGCTTTGAGACGCTTTATAAGGCAGGGAGCTTGAGAGCAATCGGCTATCACCGCGGAAAGCAGGCTGCTGTGGCGAAATTGCGCACGGCAGGCGAACCTGAAAAAATCAAGCTGTCCGTCGACCGGACCCGGATCAAGGCCGACGAACAAGACCTGAGTTATGTCACCGTAGAGCTGCTCGACGGCGAAGGCATCCGTCAGACCAAAGCTGAGAACCTTGTAACATTCGATATACAAGGTCCTGGTTCCATCGTGGTCGTAGCAAATGCCAATCCGATCAGCACGGAAAGCTACAAACGACCCCGCCGAAAGGCATGGCGAGGCCGGTGCATGGTGATCATCAGGGCGACCAGACAACCCGGATCAATTGTTCTGAAGGCCTCCGCCCAGGGACTTGAGCCTGCAGAAGTGGTTATCTCCTCGATGCCTTAAGGCAAAGAGAAACGGTTAGTATTTCTCCAAACCAGAATTCGGCTTGAGGGAAAATGAAAACACTGTTACAGACACCGTCTCAAACAGGTGAAGGTTGGGGTGGAGTGATTGAGGCTGGTTATTCTTTTGTAGGTCTGTGAAAGAAATCAGATTGCATCAATAGAATCTTGTCGTTACGATGGTTCTTGCGTCGCCCTAAAACAACGTCATGGGCGGTTGGTCTTAGTCTTAGGTAAACATTGCTGACAAGAGGGACGATTGATGACACAATATCCTAAATTGAGGAATATAATCACCGCACTACTGATCGGGACGGCACTGGCTATGAGCCACTCGCTTGGGGCCGATGAACCTTTTGACTACTTTAGTAACTCCTGGACTGTCATAGGGCTCAAGGATTATGCTTTCGGCACGCGAATTACGCCGGACAACCAACTCGTGATTCGTGACGAGAATAATAAACCATCGAATGTCCTGATGAGATTTGGGCAGCAGCTAAATCCTCTGACTGCTAAAATGACGAAGACGTTGATGGATGGTTGGCTGCCGGTCGTTTCCGTCACAGCCGAGGATGGCGGAGTCGTCTATGAGTTTAAATTTTGGGCCACGCCGCTGCCGTCTGTCAGAGAATGGGAAAAGGCGTTCGACTGGCCCGTCGAGGGCGATAATTTCCTGAACTGGATTTTGGTTAAGGTCACTAACACGGGCCGGACTGCAACGCAAGTGAAATTCAAAGTTGAAAGAAGCGAACCTTCCGGCTTAACGTACAAGACTTTTTCTCGGTCTTTATCCGCCGGCGAAGAAGCCCAGGCAGCAATATCAATACCATTCTTTCCTCTCAAAGAGAATCCAGGTTCCTCCATAGAAGATGCTAAGCTCTGGCTGGGCCGGACGGTCGAATACTGGAGAGGTTTTATGTCAAAAGCGACCCGGATCAGGGTTCCTTGTGATAAAGCAACACAAGCTCTTCTCGCTTGTCATGTGTACCAGTTGATAGCTAATGACCACGGTGAAGTACATCCGGGCGAAGGGTTCTATGATGAATTCTACATCCGTGATGGGGCCTACCAGGTGATGCAGTTCGAAGAAGCCGGTCTAACAGATATTGCACAGAAAGCCATGGAGAGTTTCCTGAGCCACCAAGCGCCCGATGGCCGCTTCGAGTCACAGAAAAATCAATTTGACGCTAACGGCCAGGCTTGTTGGGCCCTTTGGCAGTTCTATAAAATCACCGCCGATCAGCAGTGGCTCACAAAAGTATACCCTCAGATGCGACGAGCTGTGGATTGGGTGTTGAAGGCTCGGCGCCAGAATTCTGCAGATTCTTCCTTTTCCGGCTTGCTACCAAATGCCCCTGCGGATGGCGAGTATCTCTGGGATGGAAAGCATCATATTGTCGGCTATGATTTTTGGAACCTCCGAGCGTTATTATGTACTGCCGACGCAGCAAAAGTCTTGGGCAGAAACGCCGAGGGCGAGGAGTTACTCCGGGAGGCTGAGTTATATCGCAGAGCCATCGATGTGGCCTGGAAGCAAACTGGGCTCGATTACTTCCCGCCGAGCTGGGAAAAGGCGGGCACTCACTGGGGCAACACGGAGACTTTATGGCCGACTGAGCTGTTCGATCCATACGATTCTCGCGTCACCGCACTGATTAATCAGGTACGTGAGAATTTTAATGGAGGCTTTATCGAGGGTACTATTCAGTGGGCCGGTCATGCAAAGGCCATCCACCCCTACATGTCTGCGTACACTACTATGGCTTGCCTCGTGAGGGGAGAGCACGAACAGGTAGTTGAGGACTTTTATTGGTATCTACTGCATTCTACGGCGACGCACGCATTTCCTGAGGGCGTTTACTTCGAGACTCGTACCGCGTGGAATGAAACTATCCCCCATTGCTTGGGAGCCTCGAATTACGCCATAATGCTTAGACACATGCTCATCCACGAGTATGGGGATGAATTGCATCTGTTAAAGGCTGTACCGGACTGGTGGTTAGCTGAAGGTAATGAAATTCGTGTCGAGCGTGCACCTACCCACTTCGGAACTATGAATCTAACGGTAACCGGCACTAAAACAGGCGTGGACGTCGAATTTGATCCGCCGAACCAGCGTATGCCGAAGCGGATTTGTATTTATCTACCCAGGTCACGTCAACCGGACAAATCGGTAACAGATATGGATGTGGTTATAAGAGAAGAGCAGAAGAAACATTGGGACTTCCCTGCGGTTGTGAGGCTTTATCGTCAGCTCGCCTCTGATTAAATCACCAGCAGCACAAGTGGTCATAGCCCTGTCTTTTCTATGTTGTGCCTGGTCGTCAAAATCGATAAAATACAATCTATCGTAAGTCCGTGTCATCAAGGAAGTATTTATATGCGAATTTGGCAGTTAGTGTTTATATTAATAATTATTGCCGGAACCATCGGCCGGGTGAAAAGTGCTCAGCAGAAAAGCATGCATTCTGCTGAAGCAGATAATGAACCAGGGGTAATTGCCTTATCTGAAGAAGTGCATGGAAAAGGCTGGATAATCTACAGCGCACGCACCGACAAGGGCAACTGGGATCTGTTTCTGATGCGTCCTGACGGATCGGACCGCAGGAATATCACGAATACTCCCGGTTTCAATGAGGCCGCGGCACGTTTCTCGCCGGATGGGCAAAAGATACTATACTATCAAATGCCAAAGGACGTTGCCGTTGATAACAATAAGTACGGCATCTATGACCTCGTTATCGCCGATGCGGACGGCACAAATCCGGTTGTCTGGGGCAATGATTACAATTGGGCCTCATGGGGGCCTGACGGCAGGAAACTTGCCTGTCTTTCAATAAAGGGAATCCGTCTGATTGATTTATCAACGAAAAAGACCATAAAAGAGCTAAACCGTAAAGGTATCGTGCAGCAGCTTGTGTGGTCGCCGGACGGCAAATGGTTTATCGGCACGGCCAACGGTTTGGGTCAGTACTGGAACATTGGCCGGATCAGTGAGATAACAGGTGAAATTAACGTCGTCAGTGAGACTGACCGTTACAACTGCACGCCCGACTGGCTGGCGGACTCACAGCATGTTGTTTACTCCCGCGGCATTATCCCCAGTGTTGGCGGCTGGGCGCAGTTATGGGCGGCAGACGACGACGGCAGGGAAAAACGGCTGCTTTACGCCGAAGAAGGACGGCATATTTACGGCGGGTGTGTTTCCCCGGACGGGAAGTACGTTCTTTTTACGAGGTCGCAGCAGGACCTCGGCGAGGTGGACAATTCCCTGACAACAATGGCAATCATTCGATTTCAAGACACCCCTATCATCGCAGGTAAGAACGAAGCCCTGCGTAAGGCCTGTCCCGACGCCAAAAACGGACCGATCCTGCAGCTTTTAATGGGTTGGGAGCCACACTGGACTTATGCCGCGATTGACGCGAACAAGCGATGAATTGATGGAGACTGTTATGAAAACCCATTTTGGAATATTTTCTTTTGTCGTTATCGTCGGCATTGCTCTATTTGCCGGCCGGGCGATGGCCGGCAACTTACCCCCCGCCAGCAAGCACGACGATACGAGAGTGGCCGAACTGGCCAAAGAAGTATGTAAGAAGGGCTGGATTGTCTATGCCGCCCGAACTTTGAAAGGGGACTGGGACCTGTTCGTCATGCGCCCGGACGGATCGGGCATATACAACATCACGAATACGCCGATATTCAACGAAGGCCTTCCACGGTTTTCCCCTGACGCCAGTAGGATTTTGTATCGGCGCATTGCTCTGAGTGAGAGCTTCGACAACAACCTGCATGGGATGCAGGGCGAGCTGGTGTTTGCCGACAGTAACGGGAGCAATGCTTCGGTTTATGGGGGGGAAGGCGAATACACGTGGGCATCGTGGGGGCCGGAAGGCAAACGTATCGCTTGCATGTCCGTGAAGGGAATTTATTTTGTTGAACTGGCTACCAAGGAGGTAGTCGGCCACATGGAGCGCCGGGGGTTCTTCCAGCAGATTACCTGGTCTCCGGATGGAAAATGGCTGTGTGGTGTCGCCAATTCTTTTGGGACCGGTTGGACTGTAGCGCGGATGGAGATTGCTACAGGCGCCGCGAACGCCGTGAGCAGTATGAACAATTGCACGCCGGACTGGTTTGACGATTCACGGCACCTGATTTTCTCTTATCGTCCTGCCAATCAGGAAGGCAACGAATACGGCTGGACACAGTTGTGGATGGCGGATGCAGAAGGCAAGCAAAGATCTCTGGTGTACGGCGAGGATGGACGGCACGTTTATGGAGGCGACGTTTCTCCGGACGGCCTGTACGTGCTTTTCACGGGGAACATGCAGGAAGACGGCGACGCCAGCGGATCAGGTGCCCCGATGGGTTTAATGAGACTCAGGGATGCGCCCACGATTGGCGGTCAGAGCAAAGCCCTGCGAAAATTACACGGGGCCACCAAAAACGGCCCGGTACTTGTGCTGCCGGACGGCTGGGAGCCGCACTGGACATACCACGAATTCGGAGCTGCGAAATGACGCGATCCCCTATACCTATAGAACGAGATGGAGTTCATGTGGCGAGGGTATCTTGCCCTTGTTCTCATGGCAAGGGTATTCTGCCCTTGTTTCCGTGGCGAGGGCATCCTGCCCTTGTTTCCGTTCCACCGGCAAGATGCCGGTGGGACACAAGGCCGGGACGGCCTCGCCACAAGATGCCAGTGGGACGCAAGGCCGGGACGGCCTCGCCACATCGAGAATCGAGTATCCTTATTGTACTTTCGTTGCTCTGCGTCCTGTGTATTTGTGCTTCCTGCTCAAAGAAGCCGGACACGGGTGAGGATGACAAAGTGACAACTCTGGGAAGCATCGAGGTAACGGCGCAGTTGCTTGAAATAAGGGGCAAGATAATAGACGACCCATTGTACGACTATGCTCACGTTATGAAATACAAGGTTCTCCAGGTTCACCGCGGCAAAGTCTATGGAGATACCATCTATGTCGCCCACTACAATCCGGCAGAGCCGCGGAGCACTGTCGCGGATGCACGAGTGCGGGAAATCGGCGGCAATCTAAAGAGATTCAAAGCAATAGACATACACCGCATGGCTCTTGAAGTGCCCATCGATGATTACTACATGGGAGGAATCATCAACAAGTACTTCGGCGAGAGCAAGGACCCGATTTACTGGGCATTATGGACAAATCTGGTTATAAAATAGAAGTCGATGGCATTTACATCACATATCTTCATATTCTATTTTCTGCCC
>CAZHBL010000032.1:0-19698 GCA_964530105.1 uncultured Pirellulales bacterium
CGGTTCCCGGAGCACCGTAGCCAAGTCCATCGTGCCACGAGTACCATATCTGGTTCTCCTCGGCATTGTAGTCCTCGAAGTTATCGATCAGCAGGAAATCGCCGGTCGTAAAACTCCAGAGAGTTCCGGGCCATGGACTATCAGAATTTACACTATTGACCTCGTCAATACGCCAGTAATAAGTAGTATACCAGGCGAGTTTGCCCGGATCGTAGGTTTCATCACCTAATGCCTTGGTACCTTTATATTCGGGAGAATCCTTAGTGGCATTCTTTACTGCATCTTCATCCGTGCCGAAATACACCTCATGAGAGGCGGCATAATCTCCCGCGCCCCAGCTAAGAATCGGTGCCAATTTTGTGCCGGTTGCTCTGTTGCCCGGACTTGGGCTGTTTGCACGAATTGGCGGTGATAATGCAGCTTGTGGAACAATCTGCTTCGGTGTCGATGGACTCGACCAGAGGAGCTCTGCCACTGCACCGTTACCGCTTTCATAATATTCCATTTGGATGCTGTAAACATTCCCGGCGACAAGGTCGATCTTGCCGCTGTTCTCGGTACTATCGTGGTCGGTCCAGTTGTCTACGAGCTGCCGGCCGTCAACCCACAGACGTACGCCATCGGCGCTGTTTGTATAGAAGATATAGGTTTCGGTAAATGCCGCTTCGATCTCACCTGTCCATCTGACCGAGTATGCACCCGAGCCAATCGATGCATCAGGTACCGTATCTACCGGCCAGGTGAAGTTGATTTGAAGATCTATCCGGGTCAGCACTTGATTGCTTAATGCTGTGCCTTGGAAGTAATCCGCTCTTACACCTCCACCTGTTGTGGCCGTGGTGAAGCTCCAGACATCTCCTGTGTGAGTTGTCGCACCGTCAAACTCATCGACCCGCCAATAGTATTGCTTACCTGGTTCGAGAGGGCTCGGCGTAAAAGATGTCAATCCCTGCGAAGCTCCTCCAGCGGCGTTGCTGACTTCATCGAGGTTATCGCCAAAATATACGTAGTGTAATTTTGAGCCGAAACCCGGAGTCCAGCTAAGGGATATATCCGGATCAATGAACTTTGCCCCGGTAGCAGGCTGGGGTTTGTAGGCTTTTTTGCTGGGAACGGTAAAGCTCCAGACATCGCCTTTCCACGGGCTATCCGGATTCTGGTCGTTGACCTCGTCGATTCGCCAGTAATACGTTGTTCCCGGAATGAATCCGTCAGGAAATGCATATCCAGGGAAGCCGGCAATAAAGAAAGTATCAGTTAGATTGCCTCTGAATGTATCTCCTGTTCCATCATTCACATCATCAAAATTGTCGCCTATATATACATCATGTGAAACAGTATAAGCTCCCGGCATCCAGCCGAAAGTAGCCCATGTATCAGGATAGAGAGCGCTGTTGGCCGGACTGGGGCCCCATGCATACGGCCAGGATCCGGCATTCATGATCGTCTGAATTTCCGCTTGGGAGAGTGGCCGATCGTAGACACGAACATCGTCTATTGCGCCCTGTAATAGTCGTTTGTCAGTTTGAACCCTCTCATGGTCGAGGATCCCCAAAGCTATCCCAAATGTATCACCTGGATTGAATACGCTGTTGTCGGAAGCTGTTCCTGCTTGTTGTCCATCAATGTACAACCTGATCTGGCCATCTGCTTTAACCATCGCCGCGTGATGCCACTGGTCGTCGTCGTATCTTGTAGTTGTGTAAATATTGCTTCCACCACCGGTTCCCAGAGGATAACGATGCAAATAGCGAAGTGTACCTGCTGTCTGAACCTCAAGAAGAATACCGTGACCTACGCCGGGTGATGAATAGGCCGAGACCACATCCTGTTGGACTCCAATATTGCTACCAGCTCTGAACCATATAGTAATCGTATAAATCGGAAGGTTAAACTCTCCATCGATGAAGGCATATTCCCATGTGTCCTGTGAGTCCACAGTTCCGTCTAACAGGAGAATACCTCCATGTTGATCTTCCTGCCCCCATGTGACGTTGCCGAATAACTCGGCGCTGACGCTTTTTCCGCTGACATCCTTTGCGATCGAACCGAAACCATCCTCGAACGACCACCAGCCGACAAGAGCTGGGTCAATATTTCCGGCAGTGCTTATGCCGGTCAAGCCCAGCAATAAAATAAGACATAATGAATTGATTAGTTTTTTACTCATAATAATCCTCCTTCAAAATATGTTTATATGAAATGGCCAATAATACTTATCACCCTTGCCACAATTTAACCATACAATACTATTTTAACAAAATTAGGCGACAATCTCAACACAAAACAGCACAAAAATTCCTTGTTAGGGTCCTAAATGGCGATACGCCCAGCCGGCAGCCATATAATTGATATCCGATGTCTGATCAGCCGGGGGATATTCAATGCCGTAAGTTGCAACACCCTGAGTAATCAATTTATCCACACGCTCTATCGTGAAGCGGTCTCGCCATTTGCGAACTACCGAATGGCCGTCACAAAACCCAAGAACGCTACTGTCACCGTGATTGATTGCCATCGGTCCCCACCAGCCCCACTCGGTGCCTCCCGTATACTCGGGGGCCCCTAAAACAAAATGATGGCTCGAATTCCAATTTCGCGTTTCCGCACTCTCGACGAATACATAACGAGTCGCCGGACGTTTAATCGCATTGAATATCCTGATCTGATCGGTTCTGTTACTATTCGGATATCCATACAGGCACATAGGCACTCCATAGGAGACAAAAACCTTTGTCCTGTCATACAAGCTTGTGCGGATATTGTCTGCTGGACAGTGATAGATATCCGGTTCTTTTACGTACGGGAATAAAAGGCCTTCATAGATCCCCCGGATCTCATCTTCATCCGTCACGGCGGGATCCGTTTGAGTGATGTTATGCAGGTTGCTGTTGATGTCGCGAGGTACCCCTATCCATCCGACGTAGTTTCCATTTTGCTCTACACCATTGTCTTCGGAACTCATAATACGGCCATCGTTTTCTCCCATGTACATGTACCACCCAAGAGCAAGATTTTTTGTATTGCTTTGGCAAACGGTTGTTGAAGCCTTCTTTTTCACGGCATTCAATGTTGGCATAATTATAGCCATCAACAATGCAATTATTGCGATCACTACTAGCAGCTCTATTAGAGTGAATCCTTTTCTTTTGCACATAGATGAACCGTCCTACATATGTTTCTATTATAATGATACCAAATTTTTACCTCATAAGCAACACTCTATGGACGTCCTTATTAATATGGACTTCTGATTAATTTCTTAATAGTAAGCTCCATTAGGAACTATCAGGATTTAATTTCATGCAGGACGTTAGCAAATTTCATTAGAATATTATAGATAAATAAAGTCATAGGTTCTAAATGTCGTTTTTTTGGTCGAAAAGTTGCACGTTTTATGTTAAAATAGGCCTAATTCAAAGATATTAAAATTAGACTATTGTTCAGTGCCCCAGACCGCTATTGAGGAAAGTTTCGATAGTATGACCAGATGTTCCAAAATCACTTTAGTTCTGCTGGTATTAGCAGTATTTTCAATCAGTTCCGTGAAGGCCCAGAATTCCGTTTCTTTGGTAATCAATGAGTTCATGGCATCGAACAGTGATTCTATTCGGGATCCGCAGGGACAATACGAT
Organism: uncultured Pirellulales bacterium; assembly: GCA_964530105.1. Taxonomy (GTDB): domain Bacteria; phylum Planctomycetota; class Phycisphaerae; order Sedimentisphaerales; family Anaerobacaceae; genus JAFGPJ01. Next base: position 3,636 of record CAZHBL010000032.1, read on the forward strand.
GACTGGATCGAAATCCACAACTTTGGTTCCAGTCCTGTCAATGTAGGCGGCATGTATTTGACAGATGACTTGTCTTTCCCGACCAAATGGCAAATTCCCAGTAATAATCTGAGTTTGACTGTAATTACACAGGGACAATACTTACTGATTTGGGCTGATAATGACATTGGAGATACCGGCCTGCATGCGAATTTTAAGCTCGATGCCAATGGTGAAGAAATTGGACTCCTTGACAAAGACGGGCAAACCTTAATTGACAGCGTTATTTATTCCGGACAGACAGCAGACATTTCATATGGGCGGTATCCTGATGCCGGCGATGAGTGGCGTTTTTTTACCAGTCCCAGCCCGGCAGCTCAAAATCATGGTGGTAATATAGGCGAAGTGGACGACACAAAGTTCAGCCATAATCGCGGCTTTTATGATGAACCTTTTTCTGTCACAATCGCCACCGAAACGGAAGGTGCTGTTATATACTACACACTCGATGGTTCCAGTCCGTATGATGTTTCAGGCCGTGCTTCGGGCGGCATGGTTTATACCGGACCGGTTACCATTAATAAAACCACTTGTTTACGAGCGGTTGCCGTCAAGCCCGGATGGACGCCCAGCAATATAGATACTCATACTTATTTTTGTCTCGACAATGTAATTGAGCAGCCGAAATACCCACATGGTTTTCCTACGGGAGGCTGGGGACACGCAGGGCCTGATTACCAGATGGATCCGGTTGTCGTTGGCACTTACAGCAGCACAATAAAAGACGACATGAAATCGATACCGACGGTTTCTTTAGTGATGGATGTTGATGACTGGTTCGGAAGTAAGGGTATTTATGTCAATGAATCTCAGGATGGCACCGAGCGTGTAGTTTCGATGGAGTATATTGATCCGAGCACTGGAGACAATTTTCAAATCAACTGTGCCATAGCAATGCAGGGAGGCGTTAGCGGCGGTGGCACAAGTCTAAACCGCTGGAAGATCGATAAGCTTTCCATGCGGCTGAAATTCAAAGACGATACTGATGATGGAATTCCCACGGGCGGGCCGACAAAGCTAAATCACAAGATATTTCACAATTCGCCAGTCGAAAGCTTCGACACCCTTGTTCTGGACGCTCGCTTGGGAAACACGTGGCCTTATGGAGGTGGCGTAACCGACTCCGGCTCCCGGCCCTGGATATCCGGCCGGCCGATTTATCAGCCGGATGTGGCTCAATATACCAGAGACCAGTTTGTTGCGGATATTCAAAACGAATTGGCTGGCTATAGCCACCACGGCAGGCACGTCCATCTTTATCTCAACGGCCTTTACTGGGGAATATACAACCTTCACGAGCGGCCGGACCACCGCTTTGCTGCCTCATATTTCGGCGGAAATGCCGACGATTACGACTGTCTTAAGCATGATCGGAATATGATTATTAATGGTTCCAATACCACCTTCAATCAGATGCTCAATATTGCCGACTCCAGTCTGGCTTCCGACGCACAGTACCAGTTAATTCAGAAGTACCTTGATATAGATAACTTTATCGATTATCTGATTCCAAATTATTTTGTCGGAAATTACGACTGGGGCCATAAGAACTGGTACGCTACAAGGAATTCTGCCGATCCGAACGCTCTTTGGCGTTTTCATCACTGGGACGGCGAACACTTGATGGAGAGCCTTTACGAAAACGTTACCGACAGGGACAATCCCGGCGGCCCATCCCACCTTCAGCAGCGACTGGCGCAAAACGCAGAGTATCGTCTCCGGTTTGCCGATCATGTACATCGACACTTTTTTAATAATGGTGCTCTGACTCCTGAGGGCGCCACGGCGCTGTACCAAATCCGGCTCGATGATGTTGACAGGGCCGTCGTGGGGGAGTCCGCACGCTGGGGCGACAACCAGATAGACAGATTCGCACATATCCGTTACATGCGAGACCCTCACTGGCTGCTCGAACGTGACTGGCTCCTCGATGTGTATTTTCAACAGCGTACAGCTATTGTCCTTGGCCAGTTCAAATCGCGTGGCTGGTACCCGAATGTAGATGCGCCGGTCTTTCATATAAACGGTTTGTATCAGCATGGTGGGCCGGTCTTGGCAAATGATATGCTCTCAATATTCGCTCCAGAGGGCACGATATGGTGCACCCTTGACGGTACGGACCCACGATTGACAGAAAAGTCGGCCGATAGTGGTACCATGACAACATTGGTTGCTGAAAGTGCTAGTAAACGAGTTCTCGTACCATCTGCTGTGATAGATGATGATTGGAAGAGCATCGTAGAATTTGATGATTCAGCCTGGACACAATCAGTCGGCTCACCCGGCGGAATTGGGTATGAAAGAAGCTCTGGTTATGATCAATTTATTAGCCTCGATCTCGAAGAGCAAATGTACGACGGAAACACCACATGTTACGTCCGTACCGTGTTTGTCTTTACTGGCAACCTCGACGATTTTGACTTTATGACTTTGAAAATCAAATACGATGATGCGTTTATTGCTTACCTCAATGGCAGCGAGATAGCACGAAGAAATTTCAATGGCACTCCGGCGTGGGCCTCGCGCGCAAACGCCAGCCACTCCGATTCTGAAGCCGTCTTATTCGAAAGCATAGATATCTCAGCTTTTCTCACTAATCTACGGAAAGGCGCTAACTTATTGGCTATTCATGGCTTGAATGCCTCGGCCACAAGTACCGATTTTCTAATCTCCGCTGAGCTAATAGCTGACAAAGGTGGTTCGGTTGGCACTGAGGGAGTTTCGCCAACCGCGGTCGAATATACAAACCCGATTACTTTGCCCCACAGTGTCCATGTCAAATCACGGGTATTGAGTGGTGATACATGGAGCGCGTTAAATGAGGCCGTTTATGCCGTAGGCCCCGTAACGGAGAATCTCCGCATTACAGAAATAATGCATAATCCAATTGAACCGAACGCAGAATTCATCGAACTTAAGAACATCGGAACCGAAACAATAAACCTCAACCTTGTCAGCTTTACGAACGGCATCGATTTCACCTTCGGCAGTATCGAACTTGCGGCCGACGAGTACATTGTAGTTGTAGGCGACCAAAATACCTTCAAAGCCCGATACGGCAATAATGTCAACATTGCCGGCCAATACTCAGGCAGACTGAACAACGCCGGCGAAAGAATCGAACTTCTGGACGCCATCGGCCGGACCATTCTGAATTTCAGCTATAAAGACGGCTGGCATTCTCTTACCGACGGCGAAGATTTCTCGCTGACTATAATAGACCCGGCCAATAACGATCTGAGCAGTTGGGACGAAAAAGATTCCTGGCGTCCGAGTGCCTATGCCGGCGGCTCCCCCGGATATGATGACAGCGGCATCGTCCCCAATACCGGCGCTATAGTAATCAACGAGGTCCTGGCCCACTCGCACGCCGAGGCTTCGGACTGGATCGAATTATACAATACGACCGGCAAAACAATTGACATTGGCGGCTGGTTCCTGAGCGACAACGGCGTCAGCCGTCCCCAAGCGGATAACAATAACCTTTTCAAATACGAAATTGCCGCCGGAACAACAATCGGCCCGAACGGCTACCTTGTTTTATACGAAGACCTGAATTTCGGCAACCCAAACGATCCGGGCGCCATCGAACCGTTCGCTTTGAGCGAGAACGGCGAACGTTTATATTTAAGCTCGGCACAAAACGACGTCTTGACCGGATATCGCAACGTGGAGGATTTCGGTGCTTCTGAGACCGGTGTCTCCTTCGGGCGATACTACAAGTCCGCTACCGGCAACTACAACTTCGTGTCAATGGAAGAAAATACGCCGGGCTCGGCCAATTCGTATCCGAAAGTGGGCCCAATCGTCATCAGCGAGATAATGTACAATCCCGACTGGCCCGATGGCGGTTCTCCGCAGGATGGCCAAGCCCACTACACGAATGACCAGTACGAATATATCGAACTTAAGAACATCAGCGCCGGGCCGGTCAAATTATACCGTGACGACAAAGCGGAGCCGTGGAAGTTCACCGGCGGCATCGAATTTATCTTCGGCGGCAATTCTCCTGTAACAATTCCTGCCGGCGGATATATAGTGATAGTCAAACATCCGGCGGCATTTTCATGGCGCTATCCGAACGTGCCGGCCGGCATTATTTATGGCCCCTATGAAGGCAATCTGAACAATGCCGGCGAAAGCCTTGAGTTGAGCATACCCGGCGATTTCGACACTGAAGGCACGCTTCATTACATCCGCATCGACAGGGTCAATTACAGCGACGGCTCGCATCCGGAGAATTGCCCGGGCGATATTGACCTCTGGCCCGTCGAAGCTGACGGCTACGGCCAATCCCTGACACGGAAGGTTTCAACTGACTACGGCAACGATCCGGACAACTGGATCGCCACTGCCCCGTCACCCGGCGAATAAAGAAGTCCACTGATTAAATCTGCTCTAATTGTGGAGACAGGTAGATGTTGATGTCACCTGTAGTAAAGTGAACTAACGCCGTGACCTAACGATATACAAGCACTATGGATGGAGAGCAATGCATGAATATAGTAGCTTAACTTATTTGAGGTGCTTTATTTCAGGAAGTCAATAAGATTTATAAAGCAGGCAGGAAACATTTCTTCATTTGTAGATAAAACGATTTGGAAGAGTTAGATTGTACCCGCAAAATGGTTCATTATTCACTCGCAAATGAATACAACCTCACTACAACCCGAAAGCCCTATATCTACCTATTCCTATAAATCTTAACTCCATAAGCTATTATTTATAAATAATTTAGGCAATGGCAAAAAAACGCCAAGTATTCAATGAACGGCATCAAAAAAAGGGCTGGTAACCATTGCAAGCTACTAGCCCTCATTTATCTATTGTTTAGATAATGTATGTCACGGTCTCACAGCCCGTTTGTAAATTCGTACCTCGTCAAACAAACCCGACCAAAATGTACCCACCGCAGGATTGCTTCCACAACCGATGTTTAGGCCGCCAAGAGAACTGGATAGGTTATTTTGTGTGTCTTCAGCTACAAGTATCTCATCCACATAGAGCATTCTGTTCGACCCATCCCATACAAAACCAATACGGTGCCATTGTCCATCGGTGATTACAGATTCGGATTTCAGAGGTTGTGGAGTAAATCGACCTACTGCAGGGGGTATCAGCTCAGTCATCAAGCAGCCTAAATACGGATCTGCCCCAAGCCAGTTGGCTCCATTTAACTGAGAAAGAACTACCTGGCCTGGTTCACCTCCGTTAACCCAGACAAAAACACTGAAGGGGCCGTCTGCTGGATTCAGGACCTGGCCAGTCACAGCATAACCATCGGCTCCATTTAACTGGAGCGCACCATTTATTTGTCCACCACTGGGCTGCCACTCAGTGCCACCTACAACAACGGCATCGTTCAGACCAGCGCTATCGTAAGCGATATCGCCTTCTGATTCATCCAGCTTCCAGTACGCAACCAGTTCAGGAGGAAATATTTCCTCAAATAGATGCTCAGATAAAAGAATCAGGTCCTGTATATCAACAATGCCATCACCCAAAGGTGGTGGGGCAATATCGTATAAAGGTTCGTCCGTTCCCCAGTAATCAATCATCATGCTTATGTCAATCGAATCAACGATTTCATCGTTGTTAAAGTCAACATTGGGAGTGAATGAAGCCGTGACCAGCTCGATGCCCCGGCTGCTTCTGAGGTTCCGCGAGTAATGTTTATCCACAGCGTTATTCCAGTGCTCGTGAACTCCCATACTAGTTAGCCCAATACCATCGCGTTCCGGATCATAGAAGGTCCCCGAAGGAGGATTGTCCGCCAGTGCCATCTCGTGCAGGTAGTTCTCCGGCTGGCCAATCACTTGGGTACATCTTGGCTCATTTCGCAGAAAATCAAATCCAACCGAATCAATTGCCACTGGGTCCTGCGAAGCAAGCACGCTGGAGAACCAATCATCGTTGAAAGATTCCCATTTTATCACGTTGCCGCTTTCATGCACTGCTGGATACAATCCATCTATAAAATACAGCAGGGTCTTTCCTGACAGTTGTCTATGTCCATTCAGCTCGACTAAGCAATTGTATACATCCATAGGTTTGCTGCGACCGCCATAATTGTGTAATGGCTCAGGTGTCCAGCCTTGATGCCTTGAAGAGGAGAGGAAACGAACCGAACCAAAATGGTTCTTGGCACACAATGTGATGCCGGCACCTGTGTGGGGTCTTAACAGAGCCGTGTTTACCAGATATTTCGCTTCGATAACGCATCGGGGCAAGTAAGCCGTTCCAGCATTTGTATATACTGGCTTGCTAGGATCGTGGTCTGCGCCGATACGTCCGTTGCGTGCCAAATCCGGCGCGACTACAAAGGTCACAGACTGGAAATTCGGATCTGGATTGCTCCTGACTTTATCGTAAATAGGGTCACCGATATACCGGGAAGCGTCATAGACAGTAATTGCCGAGCCGGGTATTCCGACTACGTTTATGAGTTGATTGATAAGAGAATAAACCACATGAGGGCTGGGCATACCAGCAGCCGGACTCCAGGTGCTGCCGGCATCTTGATTCAGATTGATCTTGATGGCAATTTTCTCTCCGTACTGGTAACCGACGTCTCCAAAACCATTGGTTTGATTGAAGTGTCTGAACAGGGCATCCCAGGCCCGTATGTCATTGGGCTCTCCGGTTAGAGCACGGATTGCCTTGCGTACCATATAGTTAACGATTTCCTGATTGGTGTTGTCATCGTCCCACCATCTACCAGTAGAGCCATCCCAACAGGTTGCATCAGGATCTCGAACCCATACGACACGGCCAGGATGAATGCCTTTAGCTACTCCCATCGGGCTGTTCGGTGGTTCGGCGGGAATAGCCGCTGCCCCGGCCGGGTCACTGTTTGTTATACTTAGGGACCACCATACTGCTGCGACAGCAACACCAGTGCAAACGGCTGCCATTAGGTACCGCGACTGGCTAAATAACTTTCGTGCCTTGCGATAGGCCAGCGATGAGCCGATGATCCCGAGTAGCCACACGATGAAGCCACTGGCCAGTGGCGCCGCCATCCGCTGGCAGGGATATGTCGCCCGAGACGGCTTGGGAATCACCCGGACCAGGAACCAGATGAACGAAACCAAACCGGTCAGTGGAAGAATCCAGCGGATACAGCGATATTTCCCCGAGTTAATAGTACGGCCAGTCTTCGGACATATACGTGTTTCATTTGCTTTTTCTTTTTGAGTCATGGTTTGTCTCCTTAAATTGCCTCTCTAAACAGAAACTTGTTATTATTCCTACTTCTTTCCCGTGGTGCGTTCTCTCCAAGCTCCCTGGTATATTTTTGTTTTCAAGGGACTGAAATTCGATCCAGCCCCGCTCTTCTTAATAATCCGCAGAGATTCGGGATTCGCTGCGCAGAACCTCAAATTTTTAGTGAAAAAATTTCGTATTCAGGTGATTGGCTGTATAATGAACCGCAGACAGGGTAATGTTGTTTGTTGGGTAATAGATGCTATGGCTATTCGCGATGAGACAGACATGGGCGGAACGGCAGAAGCCTTTCTGACAACCCGCTGGTCCTTGATCGAGGGCATCCAGAAACAGCAGGATCCCAAGCAGTCACTGATCGGTTTGCTCCTAAAGCGATACTGGAAGCCCGTCTACTGCTACCTCCGCCGCACAGGTTGTGGCAACGAGCAGGCCAAAGACCTGACCCAGGGCTTCTTTCACGAGGTCGTCCTCAGTCGCCACCTGATCGAGCGAGCCGATCCGTCAAAAGGCCGTTTTCGGGCCTTTCTACTGCATGCGCTGAAGCAATACGTAATCGACATGAGTCGTAGGGAGTCTATCCAAGCGAACATCCCACCGGAAAAACTCATCACGCTGGAGATCGCTTATCTACCAGTCTTGCCGCAGACCGTCTCGAAATGGAACCCGGAGGCATGCTTCCACTACGCCTGGAAGTCAGCGATCCTCGACCAAACCTTGGCAGCTGTAGAAGAGGATTGCCTCCGTGCCGGTCAGGAAACGCATTGGCAGGTCTTTCGGGACCACTTCTTGAATCCGACCCTCGAAGGTCGTGAGCCAACGCCGCTCAAGGAGATTCACCAGCGCTATGGCCTTGCCTCGGAGAAAACCGCCTCCAACATGGTCATCACCGTAAAGCGGCGGTTCCAGCGGATGCTCAGAAAGCATCTGCGCAGCACAGTAAGCTCCGATACCGAAGCAGAGGAGGAATTACGGGATTTTTTAGAGACCTGGCACTTTGGCGCGCAGCAAGGGCAGTGATCTTGCGGATATATAGGAGACGTGAAGGTATCTACTGTAATAGGCCACGACCATGCGTGAAGAGAATTCGACATTTGGAGCCGAGCCGCAGCATCTCGACCGGCTGATATCGCTGGGGCTGGAGAGCTTCGAGGAACAAGCCACAGTGCCGGCCGGACTGGAGATGGAGGGTCCGGGCGGGTGGATCGGCCGCTACAAGCTCCTGAATGTCCTGGGCGAGGGCGGCATGGGGATCGTATATCTGGCCGAGCAGACCGAACCGGTCAAGCGAGAGGTAGCCCTGAAAGTCATCAAGCCCGGCATGGATTCCAGGCGAGTTCTCGCCCGTTTCGAGGCCGAACAGCAGGCGCTGGCCCTACTGGAGCATCCACATGTCGCACGTGTCTATGATGCCGGGCTGGCCCCCAGCGGTCGGCCCTATTTCGTCATGGAGCACGTCAAGGGTATCCCCATCACCGAACACTGCGACAAGTATCGGCTAACTGTCGAGCAGCGGCTACGTCTGTTCCTGCATGTCTGCGAGGCGGTCCAGCATGCCCATCAGAAGGGAATCATCCATCGGGACCTCAAACCCTCGAACCTACTGGTTGTGATCCAGGATCAAGAGATGATCCCGAAGGTCATCGACTTTGGTGTCGCGCGAGCCATTAGTCAGCCTCTGACCGAGCGGACCCTCTATACCGAGCAAGGCCAGATCATCGGCACACCCGAATACATGAGCCCCGAACAGGTGGAGATGACCAGCCAGGATATAGATACTCGCTCGGATATTTATTCTCTGGGCGCTGTCCTATATGAGCTGCTGACAGGTGTTCTACCCTTCGAAAGTGACACCCTGCGTCAGGGCCCGGACCATCTGAGGCAAATCATCCGCGAACAGGACCCCAAGACTCCCACCTCCCGCTTGAGTGGCCTTACGCCTGAGGATTCAACCCGGATCGCCCAACACCGCCAGGTCGATGGCGGCGTGCTCCGTCGCACGCTCCGTGGTGACCTGGAGTGGATCGTGATGAAGTGTCTGGAAAAGGACAGGATTCGTCGCTATGAGACGGCTAATGAGCTAGCGATGGACCTGAAGCGGTGCCTGGCCAACGAAGCGGTGGTGGCACGGCCTCCGACTGTGGTGTACAGGCTGCAGAAGGCTTGGCGGCGGAACAGATTACTCTACAGCGCAGTAGTAGCAGTGGCGGTAGCATTAATCGTCGGCTTGGCCCTGGCGGCTGTAGGTTGGCGGCAGGCACTACAGGACCGCAACCGGGCGATTCTTGCGAGGGCCAATGCGGAGGCTGCTCAGGCCAGCGAAGCTGCCCTACGTCAGCAGGCCCAGGTACAAGAACTGGCAGCACGCCGACGTGCCTATGCTGCCGACATGACCCTTGCCCAACAGGCACTGGCAGAGAACAATCTGGGCAGCGCATGGATGCTGCTGGACCGCCAGAGACCGGAGCCAGGAGAAAAAGACTTACGGGGTTGGGAATGGCGCTATCTTTGGAGCCAGACCCGCCCGGATGAGCACGAAGTGTTCTTCAACGGGACCAGGCGTTTAGATGGCTTAGAGTACAGTGGCGACAGCCGCTTCCTGTTGTGGCATGCACAGGGAGAAATGGCGGTAGCCAGAGTCCAGACCCGTCAGAAAGTGCTAACCCGAATCGATTGCTGGTGTGCCGCCTTCGCCCGACAAACTCCCTGGCTAGCCTTTGCCCAGCGTCAGGAGGATGAGATCGTCATCTGGGATCTGACTTATGCGCGTGAGGTCCGGCGCCTTGACCTGGAAATGCACGCAGCTTGGTTGGGATTCACGCCGGACGATCGCCTGCTGGTGAGTATTGCCTGCTATCCGCCGGCAGCCGGTGAAAAGCTGCGCTGGGAGTTGGTGATATGGGAGCTGACCACCGGAGGAATCTTGTGGCGTCGCCCTATTGACTCGCCAAGCTTGGGTTGGCCCCGGATGGCTGCCATCTCACCGGACGGCCAGTTGATTGCCGTCACTGCGCCGGGCTCCAGTTTCCGAGTGCTCCGGATAGAAGACGGAGAAGAACGGTTTTCGGGTAGCATAGATGACAACTCTGTCACGGCAGTGGTTTTTTCTCCTGATGGGGCAGCCCTGCTGGCAGCTTCAGGATTTGGAAGTCCCAGTATCCACCGTTGGGATGTGGCAACCGGTGAACCAGTTGACACACTGGAGGGACATCGCAGCTACGTCACCGATCTCCAGTTCACGCCGGACGGCAAGCGTCTAATTTCATCAAGCACCGACCAGACAATCAGGCTGTGGGATTGGCCTGAAGGTCGCGCGACTACTGTGCTGCGAGGCCATGCAGACGAGATAGATGGGCTCGCTGTTCCCGGCACGGGCAACACAGTGGCAAGCCGCTGCCGGGACGGTTCTATCTTCCTGTGGCCACTGATCCACCCTCCGCAGACTCCCGCCTATCGCACGCTGCCAGTCAAGGTAGCGACTAGCTTCGGTATCATCTATGGTCAGCCGCGTCCTGCAGTCTTCACACCGGACAGCCGGTCGATTATTGTCATCGAATCTAATAATGAACTGTCACAATGGGACGTCACCACCTTACGGGAGACACGTCGCTGGCAGTCTGAGACGCAGAAGGCCGGGCGCGTTGTTCTCGCCCCAGACGGCAGCCAGACGGCGATGATTGATAACCATGGTCGTCTGAACTTGAAGGACCTGAGCACGGGCGTGGAACGGAAAAATGTACTTCCGCATGTCCCTGCGATTGATACGGTCTGGTTTAGTGGTAACAACCGGTATCTGGTCACCGGCAATCCCACGGAAAACAAGATTGCATTTGAGGCTCGTTTTTGGGACCTGCCCCATTGCGAAATGAAAGGAACGGATCGGGTGCAGTTGGGAGGCATCTCCTTCGGTAACACTCACCTTGCCACATACTGGGTCCTGGGACAGAACGGAAGTGCGCTCATCTGGGATCTAAGTCAGCCTCAGACACCACGGCGCATATTGCTCCCAGGTGAACGTGGTGAACACCTGTTGGGCTTTGACATCTCGCCCGATAACCGACTGGCTGCCGCGGCCTTTGGCACGGGCTACCTCCAGGTCTGGGACATGGAAACGGCCGAACCATTGCAGATGATGCGCGTGTTTCTGCGTTCTCCTCTTTCCGTCACCTTCTCGCCGGAAGGTCGCCGCCTGGCCGCTGGGGGCAACGGTCGTGAAGCAGTCAAGCTATGGGTGACGGCCGCATGGCAGGAAGTGTTGACGTTGGCGGGTGAGGGATCGCTGTTTTCTTTTGTTGCCTTTTCTCCCGACGGCCAGACCCTTATGGCGAGAAATAGTCAGGGCCTTCTCCACATCTGGTCCGCTCCCTCTCTGGAAGTCATTGAAAATGCCGAAGCGGCCGCCGTCTCAAACTCGGCGACACTCACCCACACACATTAGAATCCATGAACAACCTAATCAACCTCTACGAAGCCTGGAACAAACCGGAAAAAGCTAAAAAGTGGCTAGCAAAACTATCGCAAACAGAAGCTGTGACAGAGTGACACAGCAAAACGAAAATAGCCCCATTTTCACTCGCAAAACTGATACAACCATGCAACCCGAAAGCCCCTTATCTACCTATTTCCAGAAAACCTGCAACTTCATAAGCTCTTATTTATAAAGAGGATAGGTAAGGATAAAAAATTGACAACGTTTTCAATGAACGAGTTCAAAAATAAAGAGCTGACAACTATTTCAAGCTGCCCTTTGATTGTTCCGTGGGATCAGACCGTTGAATCGGCTACCTCCACTGGATTGATATCGAACGCCTTGCCATCAACCGTCACTTCAATAATAATGGCGGTCTCGTCGCGGTCTGACGACGGAAGATGGATTTCGATACTATCTTTGCTTTGTTTCACTACGACCTGTCCACCGCTAAGCGAGCGGTAGGATGAAATTTTTGGGCCAATCCCGGGGAGCATTAACCTACCGTCGCTACGCCAGTTCATTATGTAAAGGTAAACCTTATCTCCCTTACAGGTCGATGCACCCCACTTACCTGGCTTGAAAGGGCCGCCGCGAGTTGCATAAACGCCATCGCCATATTTATCCAGCCATGCGCCCATTTCTTTCAACCTTTCTACCTGCCGGGGCTCGATCCGGCCGTCCGGCATCGGGCCGACATTGAACAAAAGGTTGCCGTCCCCGCCTACCGTGTGAAGCAACGTCTGGATACATTCTTTGGTGGACTTCATCTGGTCATTAGGTTTCCACGCCCATTGCCGGCAAATTGTCATACAGGTTTCCCACGGCCTTTCGCGGTTGAATCCACCTATTTGTTGCTCCGGTGTGTCGTAATCGCCTGAATTGAGATGAGATTCATTTGTTGTGCCGGCCATTCCGTGACGGCCCTTGCTCACGCGATTATTGATCACCAGAGTTGGTTGGATCTTCTTGAGATAGTCGTAAATTTCGTTTCCATATTCACGCGTCCACGGTTTCTCCCACTCGCCATCAAACCACATAATCCCCAGCGGGCCATAGTTTTCAATAATCTCCTTTGTCTGGTTCTTCAGGTACTGATAGTAGCGCGGCATATTGTGGTTCTGTTTCTCGGTACTGCCGCCGGGGCTGCCCATGGGGTAGTCCGGGTGGTACCAGTCGCAGATCGAGTGGTACGTACAGAATTGGATTCCGTGTTTTTTACAGGCTGCGGATAGTTCCTTTAGAACATCACGTTTGAACGGCGTGTTGCCAATATGGTAGTCCGTGTACTTCGACGGCCACAGGCAGAATCCATCATGGTGCTTGGAGGTGATGACCAGATACTTCATCCCGGCTTCTTTTGCAAGCTTCACCCACTCTTCGGCGTCGAACTTCGTCGGATTGAACTGCTTATAGAGCTGGTCGTACTCTTCAGTCGGCACTTCTTTTCCGCGAGACCAGCCAATTTCAGTACCTTTAAGACTGACCGGTCCCCAGTGGATGAACATGCCGAACCGTTTTTCCTGCCACTTGCGTACAGCTTCCGACGTATTCGATTGGACATCCTTTGCGGTGCAGGTCGAGAGGATGCTAATCGATGCTCCTAATACGAAGGTTGCGAAAACCACTGGAATCAGATTGGATTTTGAGTACCGCATAATTTGTCTCCTCTATCTTATGTTTGGTAACTCTCAGTTGACTTTTCTTATGTCAACCGCTTAACCATACAATCAAACCTTACAATTCGACAATAATATCGAAATCCTTCTTGATTTGCACATAATTAAAGTCTCTTCATACAAACCTCGCGGCAAAAGTTCTTTAAGGATCTGTTTTTATTCCTTCCTTGAATAGCTAGCTTACTATTGATATATTCATTCCTGGCAGTGAAAATGAAATATCGTGTCAGCAAAACTCTGTAAAAACATGTTAGGGAGTCTCGGTTACTTCTCTCTGAGAAAGCCTTTCTGGAAAGAGATTGGAAATTGAAGATGAAAAATATTACAACAACGGTTGGATCTGTAAGTATCCGCAAACTACTTACGATTTTATCTTTTATTATGTCGAGTTGTCTTGCCGAAGCGTCACCGAAAATCGAGTTTGTCGGAATGGCAGCACCGGATGTTATTGAAGTTGTCGTCCAGGCCGGCAATGTCAATGTCGGCAAACAAGTCCCGTATATCAAGCAGGATGGAGATGTTATAAAAGATAGCGGACACAGACGCTATCTATACCGCAACGGAATAAAGATTGGAGTGCTCATTGGCAAAGAGAGCGATATTCTTCGACCTTTTGATACGTTAACAGGAGAACCGTTAGATATTAAATGGGCCGATAACAAAGCGAACTATAGGATCGAGTCAGCAACAGACGATAACTATAGAAACAAGCTCAATCCAATTAAGGTGCATCGCAAGAGCAGGCCGACCGGCGTTGCACGAACCGATGACTGGAAGTTCAAAGCCCCGATCGAACATCATCTGTATCTCGTTCTGCCGCATCCGTTACAGACCGATGTTAAATATGAAATTTCTTTTACAGGTGATCAATTAGCAAAGAAGGAGTTCACATATCAGCCACTCGGGATGCGGAGCGAAGCCGTGCATGTTTCTCACATCGGATTTCATCCGGACGATCCGGCCAAGGTGGCATTCCTGTCATGCTGGATGGGAGGTGGCGGCGGACTGAAGTATGCCGATGGCCTGGTCTTTCATATTCTCGATGACAAGACCGGATCAATTGTTTACTCCGGCAGGACTTCGCTGTCGAAATCCGCAGCAGAAATGAACGAAGACGCCTACAAGAGGAATTTCAACTTGACTGATGTATATGAGATGGATTTCACCGACCTAAACCGGCAGGGCAGGTATAGAGTCTGTGTTGAAAAGATTGGTTGCTCCTATCCTTTTGTTATTGACAAGGAAGTCTGGGATAATGCCTTCAGAACATCCGCCCGTGGATTTTATCATCAGCGCAGCGGGATCGAGCTCGGCCCGCCTTACACCGATTTCAAACGTCCCCGTCCGTTCCATCCAGATGACGGCGTTAAGATCTACACATCGACCACGCGATTGATGGACACTCGAAACGGGCTCAGCAACACTGATCCTTCGAATTTCCGCAACCTCGTCGCCGGCAAGACCGACAAGTTGCTGCCCGGCGTTTGGGGCGGCTACATGGACGCCGGCGATTGGGACCGGCGTATTCAGCACTTGATTTCGTCCTTGTATTTGCTCGATCTGGCCGAGCAGTTTCCTTCCCATTTTAAGTCATTGTCACTCGGCATCCCCGAATCGCAGAACCAACTGCCCGACGTGGTCGATGAGGCGCTGTTCAATCTGGATTTTTACAGGCGTACCCAAACACCCCAGGGCGGAATAAGGGGCGGAATCGAATCCGAGGAGCACCCAAATTTTGGCGAGACAAGCTGGCAGGAGTCGTTGACAATTCTGGCCTACGAGCCGGGAAGCTGGTCGAGCTTCTATTATGCGGCTGTTGCCGCCAAGGCAGCGGCGGTATTGAAATTGCTCGGACATGACGAGTTGGCTCAAACCTACCAGGCAAGTGCCATCAAAGCAATGGAATGGGCCGAGGCCGATTACGCCAACCGCCGGCAGCGCAGCCCCTCTTACACAGTCAATGGCGTCGAGATTGAGCGAATGGACAACCACATTGACGTTAGAGACAAGCGAAATCATGCCGCTGCCGAGCTGTTCCGTTTGACGGGCAACCCGAAATGGCACGAAGTGTTTGTCGAAACCACCATGCTCAACAGACCAGGTGTGGACTTGTACGTTTGGAGAAGCCACGAGCAGAGCCAGGCCGCCTGGGCCTACGTCAATACCCACAGAGCGGGTGTGGACAAGCAACTGCAGGAATTCTGCAGGCAGGCAATTCTCAAAGAAGCGCTGGATCGCCTGCGAACTCAATCGCGAACAGCCTTTCACTGGACCAAAAATGACTGGGCGCCGCCGAACACGACGCTGAGCGTTTCCGATGCAATCAGTTTGGTTCGTGCCCATCGAATTACCGGCGATGAAAAATATCTGCGCGCCATCGTGCTGTCTTGCCAGGCCGGCTTGGGCGCCAATCCCCTTAATCTGTGCTACACCACGCATCTCGGTCACAGGTGGCCACGGAATCCGTTGCACCTGGATTCCCGCCATACGGGGCAACCACCGCCGGAGGGAATCACCGTTTTCGGGCCTATTGATCCGACGAATAATGATACTTTCATGCAGCCGATTATTCGACCCAACTGCTTTCCGTCACCTGAAAAATGGCCCATCATGGAAGCTTACTGGGACGTATTCTGGTACCCCATCATGTGCG
>CAZHBL010000033.1:0-19656 GCA_964530105.1 uncultured Pirellulales bacterium
CCTTGCCAGCCAAAGCATGCTTCATCCTGAAACCATACCTCTACAAGCGCAATGCTTCATGTGGATATCTCGTAGCCGATGCTAATTAGACTATAGTTCGACGTAGTCATCTGACTACGCACATAAAATCATTGTCAGGGTATTCTGCACACGGCAGAAAGTCGTCCTGTTTTTGAAATCATTCGGAGATAACAATATGTACGCTATCATTCGTTGTAGTCATTTGACTACGCACCTAATACTGTTGTCAGGGTATGCTACACGCGGAGGGAGAATTAATGGTGCCCGGTACGAATGGCACTGACATAGAATGAGAATTGTACCCGGTACTTTTTCGATGAGTTGTGCTTGCTAATGACAGGTTTTGATAGTCGGTAGCGACTGAGCTGAATTACAATTCTATGAAACATATAGAACAGATAAAATCCTTGATGAGGCAATCAAAAAGCATCTCAGAATTTACAGATGCTCTCAAGCATGCTGACGGTAAAAATACCATTTAATGAATAAAGATTCCGAATGTTTACTTCTCGAAGATTTAGTCTGGATTACGATCTTTTAAGAAATCTTTCGTATCTTGTTATAGCAAACCGGCAGAAAGGAAACATGCCGCCGCTGTTTGATTTACCCTGGCGGCTTGACCATTTTATCCTTTACCTGCAACAAACGGCGCCATTTTCGTTTTATCCGTTCCGTTGAACCGAACGTATTGACAACATATTTCAAACTTGCATTCACGCCCGCCGCAGAACTTCGCATCGTATTAATAATTATCGGACACGGTCTTGGTGCGAATACGTGAATCCATGCTTCCGGCCAATGCTCGGTTCCGTAACGCTGTTTATACTCAGCATCGCCGAAATAAAAGTCAATCATATCCGTCGAAGGATCGGTACATAAGGACTCCAAAACCTTCAGAAACAGGATCAGTCCGGGTTTATAAGAGCTAAGAGCCGGGTCGTAGCCGATGTTCATCATATAGTAGGTTCTCCGGTATTGTAGTGCAAGCTGGAAAGCACAGGGCATGTCACCTGAGAAGAGGATGTGTCCCCGGAACAAGCCTTTTACGGCTTTAGCGACCAGTCGAGACCGCATTTTCTCATCATTGACCAAGCCTGCCCCCAACTTATTTTGATAGGTCTTTGACGAAATATCAGCAGCTACTTTTATAAAATCATTTACGTCACTTTTGGCTGAATAGTTTACTATCTTACTTTTACCGTAACATTCCTCCTCAAATTTCCTGATGGCCCGACGCAGATTGTGTCTGTGTCCACGAGAATGTGCCGAATAGAACTGCTCGATCTTATCCGGAACAGCCATTCGCCAATGCTCGTTGATTATCGGGAAATGATCCTGAACCAGGAAACCTGGTATTGTTCGAACGGCCTGATAGAAGGGAGTGTTAATTTTCAGGTGATTGAAGGAAACCATATCGAATTGACGTTGCTGTAGCTGCTTCATTAGCTCACCGACCATTACAGAACAGAGATCGGAATTCGGTTGGCCAAGAACGCCTCCATAGACAACCCTCAAGCATTCTGAACTTGGGCAAGGAAGGGACAAGTACCCGAATTTTAACTTCATCTGATACTTTTCAATCCGGCCAATGATCATCGCGGCAGGACGGTCATTATGCTCGAAGAGAATGATATGCGGCCGCGCAATGTCACTGATTGCGTTCAGGTAGCTTAGATATCGATCAATATCGGCGTTGGGGGCAGGGGAAGGCTCTTTGTTCTGCATAAGTTCCCAGACCGAACGGATACTCTCGATGCCCTCGATGTCTCGTAGAGTCACTACATTCCAATTTGTTGCCGCGCGCACATGGCTCTTTTCACTCTTCATCTATTTTATCCTTTATCTGTCAAGATACAGATTCAGAGGGTAAAAAAGGACACACCATCTCCTTTTTCACATGATCGCAGCAGTGGACCTCCTGTCCCGACTAACTAACGTGGTCCTCTCCTGCAAACCACTATTATGGTATTGTAATAAAATCCAATAATCAATGCAAGTGTGGTGGCTACATATTTTTAAGACCCGATAAGGCACGATGTTTTTACCGTAAGAGTTGTAGCTGAAGTAAATTAGAGATAAATTAGAAGATTAGTTTAAATTTTAGTCTTAAAAAACTAAAGAAAATTATACTTTGAGGGCAGAATATTGTATGGCTGATCTTTTGACTCTGCTTAGAGCAGGTAGCTGATAGCATGATCCATGGCTCGTGGTATGCGAATTTCTTCGGATATGCTGGTAATAACTTAAAAAGCCAGGAGAATAGTTGCTTTTCCGTAATAAAATTGGTAGCGTTACTTATTGTGCTTTGATTGTATCGCCGATTGGAAATCGCAGAAATATGGAGAACGATTATGAAGCCTCTTACACGCCGCACATTTATAAAAGGTTCCCTTATTGGTGGTGCCGCCGCAGCGCTCGCGCCTTATAGTCGCGTGTTTGGCGCCAACAATGATATTCGCGTCGCCGTGGTGGGTTTTAACAGCCAGGGCAGCAATCATATCAAGTGGTTCGGAAATATCCCCGGCGTCCGGATTGTGGCTCTTTGCGATGTCGACCGGAATTTGATCGATCGCGAGGTTGCGAAATTCAAAGAACGCAACGAAAAGGTCGATACTTACGTTGACGTTCGCAAGCTGCTGGAAGACAAGAATATCGACGCGATTGTTACCGCCACGCCGAATCACTGGCATTCGCTGGTGACGGTCTGGGCGTGTCAAGCCGGCAAGGACGTTTATGTCGAAAAGCCGGTCTCGCACGATATCTGGGAAGGCCGCAAGATGGTCGAGGCGGCACGGAAATATAACCGGATCGTGCAGGCCGGCACGCAACGCCGCTCCGATGAGGGCCTTGCCGAAGCGTTCAAGTTTATCCATCAGGGCAATCTCGGCAAGATAGTCCGCGCCCGCTGCTACTATTTTGACGCGCGCGGGCCTATCGGAAAGGTCAACGGCCCTCAGCCGATTCCGAAGGGTGTGGATTACGACTTATGGACCGGCCCGGCAACCTTAGTGCCGCTGATGCGCAAGAACCTGCATTACGACTGGCACTGGCAGTGGCCTTACGGCAACGGCGATCTCGGCAACAACGGCATACATTTTCTCGATGTCTGCCGCTGGGCGCTGGGCTATAACTCGATGGCCCCGCGGGCGATGAGTTTCGGCGGAGAGTTCCTCTGGGATGACGACAGGCAGACCCCCAACACCCAGGTGGCGTACTTCGATTACGAGCCGGCACCGATTATCTTCGAGATGCGCAACCTGCCGCAAAGGAAGGGTACTTCGGACATGGACCTCACCTACCGCCGAAGCCGCGTCTATACGGCAATCGAGTGCGAGGGCGGCTACTTCGCCGGCGGCTGGGCATTCGACTACAACGATAAGAAAATCAGGCAGTTCAAGGTCACCGGCGGCAGCGGTCACCATGCCAATTTCATCAAGGCGGTGCGCAGCCGGAATGTCAGCGACCTGAACGCTGATATCCTCGAAGGCCATCTTTCGACCGCCTTGTGTCATATAGGAAATATTTCCTACCGGCTCGGGCGCACGACCTCGCCCGAAGAAATAGCACAATCGACAGGTTCGAAGAAGGACCTGCAGGATGCATTCGAGCGCGCCTCCGAACATCTGTCGCTCCATGACGTGGACCTGGGAAAAACGCCGATGACGCTTGGCCCCTGGTTGACAATGGATTCCGGCACGGAAAGATTCGTTGGCGAATTCAGCAATGAAGCGAATCTATATCTGTCGCGAAATTACCGGGCACCATTTACCGTTCCGGCTGATGTGTGATCATAGACAAAGGCAAATGATTGATTTCTAAGTTCTTGACAGAAAATCGGTAATTTGAGCAAGGCCGAAGAATCGTCCGTCTATTGAATTAGACGGAGAGGCTTGTTAATAGTCTTTGAAGCCTCTCATCCACTCGGGCCAGTCGCCCGGCTGGACTTGGCCGGCTTTGGTCCAGTCATTTGCCGTTTCGAACTGCCGATGCCACTTCAAGGTCCACAACTCTTTTAGCCCAACCTTCCGGACCGTGTTGAAGTCGGCGAACAGACAATTGATATGCCCGGAATGGCGGTCTATGCAGACGACATTCCATTCGTTGTCTGGGGTATCCAATCCTTTGGTCAGGGGCGGACCCGCGTTATGATTAGGCATTGCGTCGATATAGGCGCAGTCGAAGAACAGCGGCACATTGGTTGGCTTCTTGATCTTGTGGTGCTTTCTCCAATGGTTGTCATTGTCGCGATCGCAGATCCACTCGTTCTGGCCATAGCTGCCCTTGTCACGTATTTCCGGGTTCTTGTTTCTGATATTTCCCCAGCCTTCCACGTCCCAATTCCAGGCTCGATACTCGAAGGCGCCACCCGAAGCCATGGGTAACGTGGCGGAAGGACATAACGTCAATTTGCCCTTATCCTTGTAATAAGGCAACATCGTGACGGGCCAGTCGTTCGCGGCAGGGTTATTGTTGTAAGCGCCTCTGTTGAACTTGCCGTCGTTGTCCCCATTGTAGAAGTACCAGAATAAGCCCCACTGTTTCAGATTGGATATGCAGGCGATTGCCTGTCCCTGTTTCCTGACTCGCTGCAGTGCCGGCATCAGAATCGCCATCAACAGCGCGATGATGGCGATTACCACCAACAGCTCGATCAATGTGAATCCTCGTCGTCTGTACATATCGGTACTCCGGAAATCTTTACATGAAGTAGCGATTCCAAAGTTCATAATACGTTTTCACAGATAGAAAAACAAGTGAAATGTCGGGAGTTTTTGAGTGTATGCCTGAATTCCCCCTGCTATGCATCTCAAACATGAAGCGGAAAGAACCCTGAGTATCTAACTTGCGTATCGGTAATTACGGATTGGATTTATTGCTTAGCCAAAAGTTTCAGACTCGCTTCCACTGCTTTGTTTCAAAATCATACTGTTTTATAATCTTCCCCGGATTTCCGGCTACTACGCTGTAGGCAGGGACATCTTTGATGACTGTGGAGCCGGCGCCTATAACTGAATTGTCCCCGATGGTCACTCCGGGAAGTATTGAAGAGTTGGCGCCGATCCAGACATTTTTTCCAATGACCACCTGCCCGGTCTGAACGCCTTGTCTGAGAAAGTGTTTCGAGATATCTTCGTAAAGATGGGATTGTCCGCTGATAAAACAGTTTTGACTACAGGCCGAGCCTTCTCCCATCAGTACCGGTCCCATCACAATACTGCCGATGCCGATACTGGCGCCGTCTTGAAGGATAACGTCACCATGCCAGGTGCAGATTACGCACAGGCCTTCGATAAGCGTGTTTCTTCCGATGGAGAACCTGTGACGCTCATGGTGACGTGCTCGCGGCATCACGTCGAGCCTTGCCCACAGACTGATTGAAGAAGGTACTTCTCTCTCGACGTAAGCGAGTCTCGTAATCACCTGAATAATACCTACATAGATGCTCTTGACTAAATCTCTGGTTAATCCCAGCACCGATTTGATTACAGCATATACACCTCCGGCGTGTCTATATACAGTGTGTGTTATATTTTGCGTGCTTTTCATTCCACTTTTTTCAAATTCGTTATTAGTACCCCCGCAGCCTCCATTCAGCATACAATCGCTCCTTCCCTGCAAAACTTGCTCGGCGAGAACTATAATTAAGTGCCATTATCCATGCCAAACGTAACGCTTTTTTTTAACATACGAGCCTGTAAACATAATGTTCGTATGAGCTTATATAAAAGAGTTATTCCAATTTTATCGATAGGATCCGGAAGTCGGTAGAGACACGTGTTTTACCGCTTACGAGATAGTCACCGGGCAAATCGATTTTTTAACTATATCCGGCCCCCAATCGAGATCAGGTGCGAATACGTGCGCAGGTACATTTTCCCGCCGGAAATGGCGGGGGTGGCCTGGCTCTTTTCACCTAACGGATTGACGGCCAAAAGTTCGTATGTGGGCGCAGCTTTAAGAACGAGAACTTCGCCTTTTCTGTTGATACAGTATAGCAGGCCATTGACCCAGACCGGCGATCCGTAAAACATTCCACCCGGTTTTTCCGACCAGAGCACCTCGCCGGTCTGGCTACGCAGACAGGATACATCTCCCCGGTCGTGAAAGGTAAAGAGCAGACCGTCTTTTGCCAGTGAGGTAGGGACATAAGGGGCGATTTTTCCGGTGCATTTATATGCCGACGATGCCTTTCCGGGATTGTCCGCTGGGCCAGGCCTGATCGCGTACAACTGAATCCCGGCCCCGCCTTTGCCGCATGTGCCGATGATCAAATCCCCTGCAATAACCGGAGAACTGACTACCCGGCCGGGTAATACCGAATCCAATTCCCATATCACCTTTCCCGTTTGTGGCTCAATTCCCGTTACTCCGTGAGCCCAGCTTGTGAAAATCAACTGAGGCTCGCGGCCGTCGGGCCGATAGACACAGGGCGTCGAATATGATATCTCGGCATTGTTGCGTTTAGTGGTCCAGCGTGTCCGGCCCGTCTCGCGGTCCAGAGCAATCCATGAACTGGCGTGCTTGCCGCCCTCCGGACCGCTTGTCCAATGCTCATGAGGAAACACGATGAGGTCATCGAAAACGATGGGCGAAGTTCCCGGGCCAAAGCGGGAATAAATACCCGGCAGGTCACGCTGCCAAATCGGCCGGCCGTTATGGTCCAGGGCGGCAATAATCGTCTCGCCGCTCGTCTGCCAGAGGACGTAAACCCGCTCGGCGTCCACAACCGGTGTAGTCGTTGCGTAGCTATTGTCATTGTGGAAGCGGTAGGCGGTTAGCTTGTATTTCTTTTGCCACAGCACCCGGCCGTCGGAAACGTCAAGTGCCAGAAGTATACCTCCGGTCGATTCCGGGTCTTCGCAGGTCACAAACACTTTGTCATTCCAGAGAACCGGCGAGCCGTGTCCTCCGGCTGGCAGTTTTATCTTCCAGTTGTAATCTTTTTCAGTCCATTTTACAGGAATCGTCCGGGCATCACTTATCCCCTGGCCATTCGGGCCGCGAAATCGCGTCCATTCCTGACCTTGAATTGTACAGGTTAATACCGTTCCTATAAGTAAAGATAGGCCCCACCTTTTGATTATATGTCTCATCGTGCCCTTTCTTCGAGGAATTAATTGTCAGTTCATCACCGTTCCAAAGTTGTAGGGTGTGCAACTTGTTGCACACGCGGATTCAATCAGGCTATTATAAGTTAGCCTAATCCGCGTGGGCAAAAACGGAATTTGCCCACCCTACGAGTCTTTGAGGTCACCCTTTTCGCATCGGATTCTATCGGGTGGCCGCTTCATCCCGATTGTTGTTATCGGGATGGGGATGGATCATCCTCGGTTTAACATGTACTCAACGAATGCAGGAATCGATATTTTGTTCCATCAGTATTTTAAAGAGACCAAATCAACGCATAAATAAGTATTAAATACGATTGGTATGCTTATTGTCAAGTGTAGTGTTAGTTAATCACCGTTCCAAAGCGGTGCGGTGCCGGGCGGTTGCCCGGATGATTTGCTGCCGTGATTCGAACGGCAGATACATCGCCCGCATGACAAAGCGATAGCGTTGCCCGACTTTGTACTGCGGTACAAACCACTGGAAATCCCAGGCTGGATTACCTTTGCCCGCTCCGGAAGGAGATTGGCTTAGCCTGACGTTATCACCTGGCCGGAACATCAGCACAAAGGCCATTCCGTGGCTTACGCCGTAATACCACGGCTCAGTGTAGCGATAATTCGATTTATTGAAGACCAGAGTCAGCGGGAAGTTCGGATCGTGGGCTAAATTGCGATTGTCATCGGTAGCCAAATGAGTCGACAATGTCCCATGCTCTGGTGTCACGCCGCGAATCCACCGAGTCTCAGCGTCGTTCTGATCGGCGGGGCGGCCTAAAAAGTGAATATCCAGCGACTCGGGCTTATCTATGTAGCTGGCGAAGAACAAACCGATATAGTCATTCTTAAAAGTGCGGGCGCGGGGAATACATTCCAGCGTCATCTCAATAACGCCGTCATCGAGCAGTTTATACCGCAGCCAACTTTCAAGCTGCCAGTTCGGCGTCGGCGGCTGGTAAAGTTCCGCCGTATATTCATCAATTTGCCCTATCTGCATCGGGGCCTGCCGGGGCTCGAAGAGGATATCTCTTGGTTTAACGGTTCCATCATGAATATGCTCGAAATTAAGCCCGGCATAAAACGGAACGAAAAGATTCTGTTCTCTCTGGCGGTGAGTAAGTGAAGCAACGCCGCTGTAGCCACCATGATGTCCCGGCAACACTTCATCATCGACCGGCTCGTTATTGACTATCACGGCCCTGACATCCCCACGTTCAAGAACGACGTAGGGCTTGTCCGAATTGGCAATGAAATTGGATAATAATATTAAAATTGTGACCTTGAACATAAATGACTCCTAAACACAAATTGTATCGACGGTATGTAAGATACTGAGTTCAGCTATAAAAATTATAGCCCTTACCGGAGGATCGGACAAGATTTATATCCTGCTGAGGCTCTGTTTCTCTTTACTGCTTATGCTGTATTGTCAAGGTTTTTGCATTTGGGGAATGTATTTCTTATATTTTAGTAGGGTGACTACTGAGGAATCCTCGAGATTCGTGTTGACAAGATAAAATTAGGGTTTAACAAAAAGCTTTTTAGCAGGGAGACGTTTTATGGATACTATAAAAGGATTTTGGCAGCATACCAACGGCAAGATTTACGCGGTCGAGAGTGATACGTTCGGAAAAATCGTAGGCGGCGTCGGGCCACTCGACCCCAACGACCTGCATGATCTCGAAGAGTATGATTATAAACCCGCTATAACAAAATGGCTGGCGGATGCAGTAGCTGCGCATAAACTGCGTAGAATAAATGTCCACTCATGTCGATAAGATTTTGCCATTCTTAGTTCATTGAGCTGAGTAAACAAATTTCTCGCCGTGAAGAACACCGAGGCCGCAGAGCTTTCCATTTAATAAAGCTCCTTACAGGTCATTTCCCTGGGTTTTCCCCGGTCTTTAGAAACACCTGATTCACCTGTCCGTTGTGGGAAAAAAGCAATCAACAAATTGGCCCGCAGCCGCGTATATATAGAGAATAATAGAAATGAGAGATGTATTTCTGTATGATATCGATAAAAAGGACATGTTTATTGGAGGCTAAAGTTATGAGAGCAACGGGTTTGAGGATGGTCATTATAGCACAGCTACTTATCGTTGGTTTTTCGGGGGCGATCTCAATTGGAGAAGAATCTACTTTTGACAGAAGGACTCCCGTCGTGAATGTATACGAGAAGACCCATGAAGCTGTAGTGAATATAGCCGGCGAGCGTTTGGTGTCGAGCTCCGTCTGGCCCGGTTATGAATGGCCGAACATATTCGATTTTGGGGGACCGAGATACCAGCAGCAGGTTTCCGTGCTGGGTTCCGGCATGGTTGTGCATGAAGACGGCTACGTTATAACCAATGCGCACGTTATAAAGGATTCCGAGAAAATTAAAGTGGTCTTCAGCGACGGAAGTGAATATATGGTGAATGTAATCAGCGACGATGAAAGTAGGGACTTAGCCGTTCTGAAAATACCGGTTGATAAAAAATTGCCGTTTATCCGCCTTGGTCGAAGTAATGACCTGATGATAGGCGAGACCGTTGTGGCCATCGGCAATCCCTACGGCTATGCCAACACCGTTACAAGCGGAGTAGTCAGCGCCGTCGGCAGAGACATCCAGGTCGACAAGGGCTTCTGGCTGCGTGGTCTGATACAAACGGATGCCCCGATTAATCCGGGCAACAGCGGCGGGCCGCTGCTGAACATTAATGGCGAGCTGATCGGGGTCAATACCGCCGTACGGGCCGAGGCCGAAAACATAGGATTCGCAATACCGGTTGATACTCTCGTTGATAATCTCAGTCACATGCTTATGCCGGAAAAGCTTCGCCGGGTCCGCCTGGGCTTGGTAGTGGGCAGGATGAAGAAAGTAGGGGGCTTTAGCGGATTGGTCGTGGACTCGGTAAGCAAAGAAAGCCCCGCCGACCAGGAGGGCATTTCCGCCGGAGATTTGGTACTTGAAATTGACGGCCATAAGCTCACCAGCGTCATAGATTTTTATGTCAAGATGATGGGTAAGGAAGTCGGTGAGCCGATAGAAGTGACTTATGTAAAATCCTCGGACGTCCCTTTGAAGAGCCGGACCGTCAAATTGGCGATGCTGCCGAGACCGTTACCCGACGGGCGCCAGCTCGTGAGTCAGTTCTTTCAGATGGAAGTCTCTGAACTTACGGATCAAGTTGCACGCAAGTTCGGCTTCCAGAGCGCATATCCCATTTTGATCGTCACCGGCATCGAGCGGGGCGGGATTGCCGATAAGACGGGACTTGTCGCGGGAGATCTTATCCTTCAAATCAATAATGCTACAGTGCGCAACGTCAGAGAACTTTCGCTGGAAATGGAGAAAATCAACGAGGGTGATTCCGTGGACGTAAAAATCATGCGTATCAGCGTGGGTATTTTCGGACAGGTCCAGCAGCGATACACGGCGAGATTGACCGCACAAAGTAAAAAGTCCAGCAGGTTTTTTTAACCATTTTTTAATGGATATTTCTATTGTAGTGGCAACCCCATGTGGTTGCCCAGGGCAGGCACGCGGGCCTGCCCCTACGTCGGATTTATGGTTGCCGCATTGCCGGTCAGTCGTCCAATTCCAGCACGTTTTTGATAAAATCCACCAACAAGCGGTCATAGTGCATGCCGCCCACACCGTGCCGTGATTTCGGATAGATCATCAGCTCGAATTTCTTGTCGGCCTTCTGCAGCGAGTCTACAAGCTTGAACGTGTTTTCGATATGGACGTTGTCGTCGGTCGCTCCGTGGATAATCAGAAGCTTGCCGTGCAGGTTTTCGGCGGCTTTGACTACGGAAGTTTTCTCATACCCATCGGGATTGTTCTGGGGCGTGTCCATGAACCGCTCGGTGTAGATTGTATCGTACAGGTGCCAGTCGGTGACGGGTGCCCCGGCGATACCGCCGGCGAAAAGTTTGCTGTGCGTCAGGGCATAAGCCGTCATAAATCCGCCGTAGCTGTGCCCGCTCATTCCTATCCGGTTGTCATCGACGTAGGGCTGGTCCTTGAGCCATTCAATTGCCTCTTCGATATCTTTAAGCTCCTGTACGCCGAGCTGTTTATACGCGTTCCACGCCGAGCATGCGCCTTTACCGCTTGCGCTGCGTGGGTCACACCGGAACACGAGCATCCCCATCTGTGCAAGCATGTGGTCACGCGCCCGGCCGCCGCTCCATGAATTGCGAATAGTCGGTGAATGCGGGCCGCCGTACGTCATGAACCAGACGGGATATTTCTTGTTGAGTTTAAAGTCGGGCGGTTTTATTAAACTTGCCTCCAGCAGAAAACCGTCTTGCATTTCGATCTGAAATTGCTCATATGTGCCGAACTGATATTCCTGCCGTTCATAAACGGGATTAGTATCCAGCATGCGTATCTTTTTGCCGTCAATGCCGTACAGCGCGACCTTCGTCGGCGTCGAATCGTTGCTCCAGGTATCAATAAAATATCTGCCGTCAGGACTTATATCGACGCGATGACTGCCGGTTGCTTTTGTGAGACGCTTGATTTTTCCACCGTCGAGCTTAACTGAATAAAGATTTTCCGCAATGTGCGAATCGCGCGTCCCCGTGACATAAATTAAGCCGTTCTTTTCATCGACATATTCGAGCCGCCGGGCCTCCCACTCGCTTTTAGTCACGGCATGTTTTAGCTTTCCATCCTTGTCATACAGATATAAATGCTTCCATCCAGTCCGTTCGCTAAAAAATAGGAACGAGCCGTCCGAAAGAAATTTCGGGCTGTCCGGCACATCGACCCAGGCATCCGTCTTATCGCGGAAAAGACAAGTGGGTTCTCCACCGCGTTTCGATGCCGTATTGAAATCAAGCCAGGTTTGTACCCGGTTCTGGACAAAGAAAAAAATCTTTTCACTGTCCGGCATCCACCCGGCTCCCGTTACCAGGTATGTCCCTTCGAGATAATTGTCCATCTCAATCCATCGTACAGGCCCTCCGGCCGTCGTTACGATCCCGACCTTTACGTTCGGATTCGGCTCGCCAGCCCGTGGATACGGAGTCTCTTCCACCTTCTGCTTTTTGCCGGTGTTGTTGACAACGGTGAACTCTTGGACCGGTCTATCGTCGAACTGTATAAATGCAATTGCCGAGGAATCCGGACTCCACCAGTAAGCCTTCTCGCGCCGG
Organism: uncultured Pirellulales bacterium; assembly: GCA_964530105.1. Taxonomy (GTDB): domain Bacteria; phylum Planctomycetota; class Phycisphaerae; order Sedimentisphaerales; family Anaerobacaceae; genus JAFGPJ01. The sequence goes on from CAZHBL010000033.1 coordinate 12,282, forward strand.
CCGAATATTTCTTCGTAATAAACCCAGTCAGTCAGCCCGTTCGAGATTATCCCGCCGCCATCAGTTGTCAAAGCCCGTTCTATCTGAGTCTCAATATCAACCACATACAGATTCTTGTCACGGACGAATGCAACGAATTTTCCGTTCGGATCGAAACTGCTAAGCCCTTCTTGGCCGGGACTGCTCGTCAATCGGACTGCCGTTTTTCCATCCAATGTGCAGTAGTACAGATCGTTTTCATGGTCGATTAGAACCGCACTTCGGTCGGGATTCATTGTTAGCCGGGTTCGTTTTGAAATGGACCCGGCTGTCTTTTCATCTATAGTGGGCAGGTTTCTCAATCCCTTGGCCAGATCGTTCGGATCGAAAAATAAAACCGAACGCCCGCTTTCGGCGTGAACTTTGTATTGTCGTCCGTCACGGACCTGGAGGTAATGCTCGCCGTCTTCCAACCATATTAAACCTGAAACTGGTGAGCCCCGGAAATCGACCTTATCATTCGGATCGTAGATGGTTTCAAATGTAATCGGTTTATTAAACTGGCGTTTTTCTTTTAAAGGACATACCGGCCCGTGAGTGACCGGTACGTACGAATTTAATATGACAATCGGATAATCCTCTGCCGCTTTTAGCCGCCGGAGAAGCTTTCGGATGATGGCTTTCTTTTTCGTAGTTGGATCCAGCAGCTCTCTTATTTTGTCGCTTGGCTTTTGATCCGTTTTTACTAAAATCGTGCCGGCCTTAAATCGTTTCGTTTCCTGTTTGCGCTCGGTCCTTAATTTAAATGACCGCTGCTCTTGCCCCTGCTTTCTGTCACGCACGATCCTTTCTATGCGATACATTTCGACGTTCAGCTCGATGTCTTCACGAAGCTCGCTAACTTCGATATCTTCCCGCTGCAGGTATTGGGTCAGTTTCTTGAATTTCGCCGGGAAGAGATAGGCATACGGCGGCTCGGGAGATTTCTCCGGTTCCGGTTTTTGCCCGGCTTGCAGATTGATTGAAAGTGCAAGGACTAAAAGGCCGCTGAGAATCAAGTTTTTTAATATATAACAATTAACCGATAAGCTCTTTTCTTGCTTCATGCTTAAATATGGTATATTGTATATAGGTGATAGGCAACAAATAATAATGAGTTGAAGCAAAATTGAAGTTAGGCATATATTATTTTAGAAAATCTTCTTTCATGATTTTCTAAAATAATTGAATGAGTATGAAAACATACTGTCGAGTAAGAATTTATGCATCTTTTTTTAGAAAGAAAAAATAAATAAAACAAATTTTTTCTTTCCAAAAGTATGCCTAACTTCAATTTTGCAGAAGCCTTAATACAAAGGAGATAAAAATGGATCGACGTAATCTGATTAAAGGATTTGGACTTGGGATAGCGGCGGGTACTCTGGGGATTGTCTCGAAAAGCGATGAGGCGCTCGCGAATGAATATGCAAAGGCGACCAAGGGACTGCCTGCTTTGAAGATCACCAACGTCAAGGCAATTTTGACTGCTCCGCAGCGCATACGCCTCTGTGTGGTGAAGGTCGAAACGAGCGAGCCGGGCTTGTACGGTCTCGGATGCGCCACTTTCAATCAGCGGCCGCTGCCGGTCGTATCCGCCGTCGATAATTACCTTAATCCGTTCGCCAAAGGAAGGGACGTCGATAACATAGAGGATCTATGGCAGAACGCCTATACCAGCTCTTACTGGCGAAATGGGCCCGTGCTTAATAACGCACTAAGCGGCCTGGACCAGGCCCTTTGGGACATAAAGGGAAAACGTGCGAACATGCCAGTCTATCAGTTGCTGGGCGGCAAATGCCGCTTCGCAGTCGATTGTTATACACATTGCAGCGGCAGGGATTTTGACCAGGTTGAAAAAAGCGTCCGTAGAGCTATGGAAAAGGGTTTTCGGCACATAAGGATACAGCTTGGCGGTTACGGTTCGCCGCACCTGTCGAAGACGGCTGATTTTAAGGATGCGGAATTCGGACTGCCTGAGGATTCACTTATGGAAACCGGACCTTACGTCAGGGCCACGGTCAAGATGTTCGAACACATCAGAAAAGCTTGCGGCTATGAAATCGAACTGCTGCACGATATCCACGAAAGAATACCGCCGATCCAGGCCATAAACCTGATAAAACAATTGGAGCAATTTCACCCCTTCTTTATCGAAGACCCATTCGCGCCCGAGGACAATGGGTATTTCAAGCTGCTCCGGCAGCAGACCAGCGTGCCGATTGCGATGGGCGAGCTGTTCAACAATCCTCATGAATGGACGGGACTCATATCCGAAAGGCTAATCGATTTCATACGCGTACACATTTCACAAATTGGCGGCCTGAGTGTCGCCAGGAAACTCGCCGCCTTATGCGAATGGTTCAACGTCCGCTCGGCCTGGCACGGGCCGGGGGACGTTTCGCCTGTGGGGCACGCCGCAAATGCGCATCTCGATCTGGCGATTCCAAACTTCGGGATTCAGGAAGCAGTTAATTTCAACGACAAAACCCAGAAAGTCTTCACCGGATGTCCCACTGTCAAGAACGGCTACATGTACGTTAATGAGGCCCCCGGTTTCGGCGTCGATATCAACGAGGAGCTTGCCGCCAAATTCCCCCTGCCCGACCATCCCGGCTACTGGAGCCCCGTGCGCAGAAGCGACGGCACCGCAGTAAGGCCATAGAAGCGATTATGACCCTTATTGCACTGTTCCTGACTCCTCTATAGACGGCAACACATAATTCCGTGGGTATTTTTTCCTTGACGGTAAGAGAGTTAATATGGTATAAATGTAATCTATCGTAACTATTGATTTCTAACTTTCAATTGATGGATACGATTCGGTGTTCGAGGAGAACGTGGAAATTTCAGACCGTATAAATCATTCTGGGCAAGGATATATTGAAATATTGTGGAGCAAGTGATTTATTATCGGCCTTTTTTATCTCAACTTTTTATAAGGAGGATTATTATGAGTAGAAAAACAATTTGTTTGATTTGCTTGGTTTCGGTGCTGAGCATGGCTCTGGCAAGTACTGCCGGTGCCCAAAATCAGATTCGCAACTGGGAGTTCGATGAGCCGTTAGTGGTTGGAGTCGATGGCCACTGGTGGATGTGGGAGAGCGTCAATTTTACCGGTTTGTCAGTAGTTCAGGATGCTGCCCTGTCGGGAGACAATGCAATGCATGTCGCTATGCCTGACGGTGCATCCGGCTCTTTACAGGTTTATCAGTCATTCCTGGGGCTTGAGCAGGGGGTAACCTACACAATCAGCTTCATGGCCAGAGCGGACGCCCCGCGAACCATTACGGTCAGGCTGCAGGGACGCGAAACGAATAACTGGCAGGTGTTCTGGAGTCAGAGTGGAGTTGCACTGACGACCGAGCCGCAGACATTTACTTTCGAGTACGAGCACACGGGTGCTTCGGTGGGTGGAACCGGAAATTTCACTGATGATATAGATTGGTGTTTTGACCACGGCGGCAGCGATATAGATGCCTATTACGATCACATCTGGTTTGGTGAAGGTCCGCCGCCTCTTCCAATTGCTCCCGACTCGGCTCACGATCCCAGCCCGGCGGATGGCGCGATCTATAACAATACGTGGGTGACCCTCAGTTGGACGCCGGGCGATTCCGCCGTTTCACATGACGTCTATTTGAGTGAGAATTTCGATGATGTAAACGACGGCGCCGGCGAAGCCTTCCGGGGCAATCTGACCTCGGCGTTTTTCGTTGCCGGCTTTCCCGGATACCCTTATCCGGACGGCCTTGTGCCGGGCACGACCTACTACTGGCGGGTCGATGAAATCAATGATGCTGATCCGAACAGCCCGTGGAGAGGTATTGTCTGGAGCTTTATAGTCCCGCCTAAAAAGGCGTATGAGCCCGTTCCAAACGATGGTGTTAAATTTGTAGATGCGGAAGACGTGACCTTAAGGTGGACGTCCGGTTTCGGTGCAATATTGCATACCGTCTTCTTTGGCGATGATTATGACACCGTAGCGAATGCCACTGAAGGAGAATCGCTGGGAGGTACGAGCTTCAGCCCCGGGCCGCTTGAATTAGAAAAGACTTATTATTGGCGGGTCGATGAGTTCGAAGCTCAGGGTATCCACAAAGGCGATGTCTGGAGCTTCACTACCGCCAAGGCCGGCGGCGGCATACGAGGCGATTACTACAAAGGTATGAACTTCGATAATTTTGTGCTGAGTCGTACGGATCCTCAGGTAGACTTTAGCTGGGGCGATCCCGGTGGGCCTGACCCGGCAGTTGGCGATGACAACTTTTCGGCCAGGTGGACGGGTGAAGTCGAGGCGGCATTCACCGAGACCTACACGTTTTATACGAGCACCGACGACGGCGTAAGGCTGTGGGTTGACGGCAAGCAGCTTGTTGACGCATGGGTAGATCAGGGCACGACCGAGTACCGCGGGACGATAGACCTTGTGGCCGGAAACACGTACAGCGTTGTCATGGAATATTACGAGAACGTCGGCGGCGCAGTAGCACAACTGCGATGGTCGAGTCCGTCCACGCCAAAAGGTTTGATTCCCCAGGCGGCATTCTCATTGCCCGTTAAGGCAAGCAGTCCTACTCCGCGCGGCGGGGCGGTCGATGTCAGGCAGACAACCGACCTTAGCTGGGGTCCGGGAGATTCCGCCGCTTCGCATGAGGTGTACTTCGGTACGGATGCTGACGCTGTCGCAAATGCCGACAAATCATCGCCCGAATACAAGGGCATCAAGGCATTGGGTGACGAAAACTACGATCCCGGTAAATTAGATTGGGAAACCACATATTACTGGCGAGTTGATGAGATCAATACAGGTAATCCGGACAGCCCTTGGATCGGTAACGTTTGGAGCTTTACCACAGCCGGCTTCCTGATTGTGGACGATTTCGAAATCTACGATGCCGGCGAGAACCAGATATGGTACTCATGGCATGATGGTCTTGGCTTCGGCACGCCCGGTACCGTGGATTACTTTGCCGGCAACGGCACCGGCGCTGCAGTCGGTGACGAAACGACTCCTTCTTATACCGAGGAAACCATTATTCACGGCGGCTCAAAGTCGATGCCGTTGGCTTATGACAACAATAAACAGGGTTACTCCAAGTATTCGGAGACAGAGCTGACGTTGACAGATCCGCGTAACTGGACCGAGGAAGGTGTTGCTGAATTGTCGCTGTGGTTCAGAGGTTATCCGGCGTCAACCGGCAGCTTCGTCGAGGGCCCGGCCGGCACCTACACGATGACCGGCTCCGGCGCGGATATCTGGAATGTGAACGGCATAGAAGCCGATGAATTCCACTTTGCCTACAAGATGCTCACCGGCGCCGGCACGATTGTAGCGAGAGTTGATAGCATTGACAATACGAACGACTGGGCCAAGGCCGGCGTAATGATTCGCGAGACGCTGGACCCTGACTCGGCGCATGCTTTCGCCTGTGTCACTCCCGCTAATGGAGTTGCCTCACAGTATCGTCCAAGTATAGGTGGCACCAGTGGCAACTTCAATCAGACAGGTGTTACCGTGCCGTACTGGGTGAAACTGGAGCGCGGTATTTCCGGGAACTTTACGGTTTCCCATTCAGCAAACGGTACTACCTGGCAGCCGGTAACGGGAGCTGCGCCGCAGAATATTCCGATGAGCGCGAATGTCTATATCGGTCTGGCGGTGACCAGCCACGATGCGGCTCTAACGTGCCAGGCTGTGTTCTCTAACGTAACGATTGCCGGCTCAGTCAGCGGGCAGTGGACGAACCAGGACGTCGGCATAACCAGCAATGCTGCCGAACCGCTTTACGTAGCGGTTTCCAACAGTGCCGGCGCACCTGCGGTGGTAATACATGATGATCCGGCCGCGGCGACGATAGACATCTGGACCGAATGGGTCATCCCGCTGCAGGCCTTTGCCGATCAGGGCATAGTTCTGACCAACGTCGACAGGATTGCGGTCGGCCTGGGAACACGGGGCAACACGACGATCCCCGGCGGTTCTGGGAAGATGTACTTTGACGACATCCGGCTCTATCGGCCTGAGCCTGAACCGCAGCCGTAAACAGAGATTTGGCCGGCAGTTGGGATTTCATTTTAACGCAGCAGATTCGCATAAGTTCGGGGCCTATACCGAGTGATATGGTATAGGCCTCTTTTTATTTGCCTGATGATATGGGCGGTGATATATTTCGAATTAATTGGGGCTTTTCTTTGATAAGGATGCTATAATACCGTTTCGTTGCGGCGGCTTCTGTGCCATGATGCAGACAATAGCCGCTGAACCACGTTCCCGAACATATATGGGGAAAAATGAAGTGGCTCAACAGTTGGTTGACGGGCCGTTTAATGAAGGAGATTTGCTATGATACCCTTGACCTATCGTCGAAACATCTGCTTACGCATCAGTGTCATTTTGCTGCTGGTGACGAGTTATACGTCCGATTTATTTTCCGCGGACGAAAAATCCTTGCCCGAGACTTTGCTGCTCAAGGACTATCGCCCGATTTCTGTCTACAATATTCCACAGACAACAATTGACAAAGCCAAATATCCCGTGATTGACATGCACACGCATGACTACGCGAAGAGTCCCGAGCAGCTCGCCGAATGGATTCGGTCCATGGATGAGTCGGGAGTTGAAAAAGCCATCGTATTGACAATGGCGGTAGGCAAGGAGTTCGATGACATCTATGCGAAATACGCCAAATACCCCGATCGTTTCGAAGTCTGGTGTGGATTTGATTATACCGGATACGATAAGCCGGATTTCGGACCCGCAGCGGTTAAGGAACTTCAGCGGTGCTACAAGGTCGGCGCCCGCGGCGTCGGCGAGCTGGGCGATAAGGGCAAGGGATTATTCTATTGCAGACCAACGAAAGCCTGGGGAATGCATCTCGACGATCCACGCATGGACCCGTTGCTGGTAAAATGCGCCGAGCTGCGGATGCCGGTTAGCATTCACGTGGCCGATCCGTACTGGATGTATTTGCCGATGGATGCGACCAATGACGGGCTCATGAACGCTTACAAATGGAGGCTGGACAACCAGCCGGGAATCGTGGGGCACGAAGGCATGGTGAAGATTCTGGAAGGGGCGGTCAAGCGGCATCCGAAAACAATTTTCGTCGCCTGTCACTTCGCCAACTGCTCTCATGATCTCAATAAGCTCGGCGGATTGTTCGACAAGTATCCCAACTTGTATGCTGACATATCGGCGCGGTTCGCCGAGACGGCGCCCATTCCAAGGTTTGCCGCCCGGTTCTATGAGAAGTACCGGGACCGGCTTGTCTATGGGACCGACATGCACTTCAGCACAAAGATATACCGGTTGACTTTCCGGATTCTGGAATCGGAAGATGAGCACTTTTATGCTTAT
>CAZHBL010000034.1:0-19380 GCA_964530105.1 uncultured Pirellulales bacterium
GCCAGGCGTTCATCGGGCCGCACGCGATTGACGCCGAGGGCAACGTTAGAACGATCGAATCGCTTAGGAAATACCGCCTGACCGCCACGGTGTCCCACCTGACCGATCCGAACAACAAAGTCTATTTCCTTGGTATGGAAGGGCGGTTCTGGGAAGTGAATGTGCACAGCCTCGAATCGAAGCTGCTGTTCGATCTCGTCAAGGAGCTAGAAATAAATAACGCCACGCCGCATTTCAAAGGTGCCTACAGTGCACAGGGCCGCGTCGTCGTGGCGAACAATACTTACGATGAGAAGGAATTCTTAGGCCAGAGAGACGCCGGACGGCTGGCCGAATGGGACGGCAGTAAATGGACCATCATCGAGCGCAATCCCTTTGTCGGCGTCGGAGGTAACGCATCGGGCGATTCCTATGGCGGCAATACGATCTACGCAACCGGATGGACTAAATCGTCCGTCGTGCTTCGCACGCTTGTTAAGGGCAAGTGGCAGCGCTACCTGCTTCCCAAGGCCAGCCATACATGGGACCACGCATGGAACACAGAATGGATGCGGATACGTCACGCCATGACGGAAAGATTATTGATGGACGTTCACGGCATGTTTTACGAGCTGCCGGCATTTTCTTACGGGGGCAGGATATGGGGCATCCGTCCGATTTGCAGCCATCTTCGTGTCGTTCCCGATTTTTGTCACTGGCGCGGCCTTTTCGTAATGGCCAGCGACCAGATCGACCACGACGAGGGCCAACCGCAGTCGGGCCTGTGGTTCGGCAATATCGATGACCTCTGGTCGATGGGCAAGCCCGCCGGCTGGGGCGGACCATGGTGGGAAACACACGTCAAGGCCGGCACCGTTTCGGACCCGTTTCTGATGACCGGCTTTGACAAGAAGGTGGTGCATCTTGCTCACGAATCAAATCGGGAAGTGTTGTTCACGGTTGAGGTCGACTTTTTGGGTAATGGAACATGGAAGACATACGCATCCTTTAGTGTGCCTGCCAAAGGTTACGTTCATCACGAATTTCCGGATGGCTTCTCCGCCCACTGGGTGCGTGTGAGCGTCGATACCGATTGCACGGCCACGGCGTACTTTATGTACAATTAACGCAAGGGAATTTTGCCGTTTTGCATTCTCCACCTAGTCTTGAAAAAATGGTTGACTCCGGGTATCAGGATATGTTATTGAAGATTGCCGGAAGGGTGTGTTTTTCTGCTCTGTGTTTCAGACAAAGATTTGAGAGTATGAGATAGAAGAGGAGTAAGCGATATGAAGCACGCACTGCGAAAACTAAAGATCGTTGTAATAGGCGTTGCGATTTTGTTTTTTACCCTGGCGTCAATACCGATCAAGGCCCAGGATTTGGCGGCGTTCGAGAAGCGGATGACGGAATTCACGCTGGACAACGGCCTGAAATTCCTGGTGCTGGAGCGGCACGAGGCGCCGGTCGTTTCGTTTCACACCTACGCCGACGTCGGCGCCGTGGATGAGGTCCGTGGAATCACTGGCCTGGCGCATCTTTTCGAGCATCTGGCGTTCAAGGGAACAAAGACGATAGGGACCCGGAACTATAAGGCCGAAGCCAAAGCGATGGCCAGGATAGACGAGGCATTCCTGGCCTTGAAGCTGGAGCGCCGCAAAGGCGATGGAGCGGACAAGGCGCGTCTCGAGCAGTTGGAGAGCCAGTTCAAAGAGGCCCAGGAGCAGGCCCAGAAGTATCTGGTCCACGATGAGTATGAGGAGGCATTCTCTCGTGAGGGCAGTTCGGGTTTCAATGCGTACACAAGTGAGGATGCGACACAGTACATTGTCAGTCTTCCGTCGAACAAAGTGGAACTTTGGATGACGATGGAATCCGACCGGTTTGCCCACGCGGTGCTGAGGGAGTTTTACAAGGAAAAGAACGTGGTGATGGAAGAGCGGCGGCTCAGCGTCGAGAACCAGCCGGTCGGGCGCCTGCTCGAAGAATTCATGGCCATCGCGTACAAGGCGCATCCGTACGGCCACGAGGTTCTCGGTTTCATGAGCGACCTGGAGGCGTTGCCACGCGCCAAGGCCGAAGCCTTCTTCAAGAAGTACTATGAGCCGAGCAATCTGACGATAGCGATAGTGGGGGACGTGAATCCAGAGCAGATCAGGAAGCTCGCGACCGAATACTTCAGCGGGATTCCGAGCGGGCCCAAGCCCGACCCCGTCGAGACGGTTGAGCCTCCCCAGTTGGGGCGGCGACGCGTGGTCCTGGAAGACCCCTCGCAGCCCTTTGTCCTGATCGGCTATCACAAGCCGAGCATCCACCATCCCGACGATGCCGTCTTCGATGCGATTACGGACATCGTGGGCATGGGCCGGACATCCCGGTTGTACAAGAGCCTCGTCAAAGATAAGAGAATCGCCGTGTATGCATCCGGGTTTCAGGGGATGCCCGGCGTCAAGTATCCGAGCCTGTTTCTGTTTTACGCCGTCCCGGCCAGGGGCCATACAAACCAGGAGTGTGAGGAAGCGATCTATGTGGAAATCGAAAGGCTCAAGAACGAGCTGGTCACGCCGGAGGAGCTGGCCAGGGCGAAAACGCGGGCGAGGGCCGGCCTGATCCGCGAGCTCGACTCCAATTCGGGACTGGCCGCGATGGTGACGTTCTATGAGGTCATTACCGGCGACTGGCGTAACCTGTTCAAGCAGCTCGATAAGATCGAAAAGGTAACCGCTGAAGATATCCAGCGCGTTGCCAAAGAGTATTTCACGACGAAAAACCGTTCGGTCGGTATCATCGAAACGACCGGAGCGGAGCAGTAATTGGAAGGGAGCATCACAATGATAAATCGAAGGTCATTGATCATTAACGTTGCGTGCTTTGTAGTTGCGGGGCTCGGTCTTTTGTGGTCCGGATGCACCGGGGCCCCGGCGCGGGATTACGCAAGGCTGAAGTATCCCAGGCTGCGGGACGTTCAGGTCCCCCAGGTCGAACGGGTGACGCTGGCCAACGGCATGCGTCTGTTTCTGTTGGAGGACCACGAGCTGCCACTTGTCAACATCTCGGTCAGGATTCGAACAGGATCGGTGCATGAGCCGGCTGAGAAGGTCGGCCTGGCCTCCATCACGGGCCAGGTCATGCGTACCGGCGGCACGGCGACCAGGACCGGCGACGAGATCGACGAAGAACTGGAGAGCATCGCGGCATCCGTCGAGACCGGGATCGGGCTGAATTCGGGTTCGGCGTCCATGTCCGTATTGAAGCAGGACCTCGATACGGGATTGGCGATACTGGCTGACGTGCTGAGAAATCCGGCGTTTCGCCAGGACAAGATCGAATTAGCCAAAATGCAGCATCGTAGCGCGATTTCACGGCGGAACGACGACGTGGGGGAAATAGCCGGGCGTGAGTTCGACAAGCTGATTTACGGTCCGGCCAGCGTCTACGCCCGGCAAACAGAGTATGCCACCATCGATAACATCAGCCGGGACGACCTGATCGCCTTCCACAAGAAGTACTTCGGCCCGAACAATGCAATGCTTGCGGTCTGGGGCGACTTCGACACCAGGCAGATGATCGAGAAGATTGAGAAGGCATTCGAGGGATGGCAGAAGGTTGACCTTGACCTGCCCGAGACGCCGAAGGTCCGGTACGAATTTGGCACGACCGTGAACGTGGTTCGTAAAGACGATGTCAACCAGTCGAATGTCTACTTAGGACACATCGGCGGGCTGATGAGCGATCCGGACTATTTCGCGTTGATCGTCATGAACAAGATTTTAGGCGGAGGATTCACAGGACGCCTGTTCAAGAACGTGCGGTCGCGCGAGGGCCTGGCCTATTCGGTTTTCGGCGCGTACTCGGCCAACTATGATTATCCTGGCGAGTTTTATGTCGGGTGCCAGACCAAATCGGAATCGACCGTGCACGCCATCCGAGCGATGATCGGAGAAGTTGAGAAAATCAGACAAGACGAAGTAACCGATGAAGAGCTGGCTCTGGCCAAGGACAGCTTTCTGAATTCCTTTGTCTTCAACTTCGACACAAAAGGCGAGGTTGTCAACCGTCTTATGACTTACGAGTACTTCGATTACCCGGCTGATTTCCTCCAGAGAATCAAACAGAACGTTGAAAAGGTAACCAAAGCCGATGTCCTGCGGGTTGCCAAAAAGCACCTGCAACCGGATAAGCTTCAAATCCTTGCCGTAGGCCGACCTGATGACTTCGACGAGCCGCTCTCGGTGCTTGGTCCGGTCAACAAAATCGATATCACGATCCTGCCGCCACAGAAATAACCGACAGCCAGACACAAAAACATATTGCTCGTAGGATCGTTGGATACAAATCGCAGGCCACTTTTGCGCTTTGAGTCTTGACACTTCTAACCGGTCGTAATACACTCCAGAATCTTGTTTTTATTAAGGAGAATGACTATGGGCAAACAAACCAGGAGAGAATTCATTAAGATGATGGGTCTTACGGCGGCTTCTGCAGGAGCGTCCTGTCTGCTGCCGGGTTGTGACCGTGCCGGCATGATGGCGGGAGGACGAAAAAAGCGGCCGAACATTATTTTTATTTTAGCCGACGATTTGGGCTACGGCGACTTAGGCTGCTATGGCCAGAAGACAATCAAAACGCCGAATATCGACAAGCTGGCGGCAGAAGGAATGCGCTTCACCGACCATTATGCGGGAAGCACGGTCTGTGCTCCTTCACGATGCTGCCTGATGACCGGGTTCCATACAGGCCATGCGCTTATCCGCGGCAACGCCAATGTGCTTCTGCGGCCTGAGGATGTAACCGTCGCCGAGCTGCTGAAAGAGGCTGGCTACAGCACTGGAATCATCGGCAAGTGGGGCCTCGGTGAGGCCGACAGCACCGGCATACCGAATAGGCAGGGCTTCGATTACTGGTTCGGATATCTCAACCAGAGGCACGCTCATAACTATTACCCGGAGTATCTCTGGCTAAACGAAAATAAGTTCAAGTTAAAGAACGAGGTCAATCACGTCATTGGCGGACAGGACCGAACGCCGGGCGGCGTGGCGACAAAGCGAGTGGAATATTCGCACGATTTGTTTGCCGAAGAAGCTTTGAGCTTTGTGGAGAAAAATAAAGACAATACATTCTTCCTTTACCTGGCTCTGACCATTCCGCACGCTAACAATGAAGCGGGGAATAAGGGTATGGAAGTGCCGTCTCTCGAACCGTACACCGACAAGGACTGGCCCGAGCCGCAGAAAGCGCACGCCGCCATGATAACGCGAATGGATAGTGACATAGGCAGGCTGATGGCGAAGCTCAAAGAGATTAAGCTCGATAATGATACACTTGTAATGTTCTCCAGCGATAACGGCCCGCACAAAGAAGGCGGGGGAGACCCGGCGTTCTTTAACAGTTCCGGCCCGCTGCAGGGCTACAAACGTGCCCTGTACGAGGGCGGCATTCGCGTACCGATGATTGCCCGCTGGCCGGGCAGGATAAAAGCAGGCTCGGTCAGTCACCATATCTCGGCGTTCTGGGATTTCCTGCCGACCTGCTGCGAGCTGGTTGGAGCAAAAGCTCCGGAAGGCATTGACGGCATCTCTATGGTCCCGACCCTTCTGGGCCGGCCCGGCGAGCAGCGCGAGCATGAATATCTCTACTGGGAATTTCACGAGCAGGGCAAGAGGCAGGCCGTGCGGATGGGAGACTGGAAGGGCGTTCGGCAAAATGTCGCCAAGGATCCAAATGGGCCGATTGAGCTTTACAACCTGAAAAACGATATCGGTGAAAAGAACAACGTTGCCGTCCGGCATCCGGCAATAGTCGCGAAGATCGAAGCGTATATGAAGGCCGCGCGGACGCCGTCGGAGCATTGGCCGCTGCCGGGACAGTAGGAGGCCGTGACGGCACAAAAAGAAAGGATGGAGAAGGCATGAGACGCCGTGACTTTTTGAGGGCTGTAAGCGTTGGCGCAGCGTCACTTGTTGTGCCGGGATGTGCCTTGAGTGCGCTGCAATCGTCGCCGGGGAAAAAGCCCAATTTCGTTTTTATCCTCATCGACGATTTGGGCTGGAAAGACCTGGGCTTCATGGGCAGCCGGTATTATGAAACGCCCAACATCGACAAGCTTGCTGGCGAGGGCGTCGTCTTCACTAACGCCTACTCCAACGCACCGAACTGCGCGCCGACACGTGCGTGCCTTATGTCCGGCCAGTATACACCCCGGCACGGGATTTATACGGTCGGGACTTCCGAGCGCGGACAGTCAAAATTGCGAAAGCTTATCCCTACGCCGAACAAAACCGACCTCGATTCCAAAATCGTCACGATCCCCGAAGCGCTCAAGCCGGCTGGCTACACCTCGGCGTGCATCGGCAAATGGCACTTAGGCACCAAAGCACCGTGCCGGCCTGTCGACCGCGGCTTCGATGTCGCTTTCGAGCGAAATCACAGCGGCCATTTCAGCAAAGAAGGCGAATATCTGACCGACCGCCTTACCGACGAGGCGATCAAGTTCATCGAGGCCGGCAGGGAGAAGCCTTTCTTTTTATATCTGTCGCATCACGCCGTGCACACGCCGATCCAGGCCAAAGAGCAGCTCATCGAAAAGTACAAAAAGAAAAAGTCTGTTGATGCTCAAAATAATCCTAAATACGCGGCGATGATCGAGAGCGTCGATCAGAGCGTCGGCAGGATAATGACAAAACTCGATGAGCCGGGGCTGAGGGACAACACCGTTGTATTTTTCTTCTCCGATAACGGCGGCTATGCCAACGCCACGTCCATGGTCCCGCTGCGGGGCTCGAAGGGAATGCTCTACGAGGGCGGCATACGCGTACCGATGATTGTGTGCTGGCCCGGCGTCGCCAGGCCCGGCGGCGTTTGTGAAGAGCCTGTAATCGGCATCGATTTCTACCCGACTATGCTGGAGATGGCCGGCGTTCCACAGCCTTCGGGACACGTTCTCGACGGCCTGAGCATCGTCCCACTGCTAAGAGGCAAAGGGACTCTGGATCGCAAGGCGATTTTTTGGCATTTCCCGGCGTACCTTGAACCTTATAATGATAATCAGTGGCCGTGGCGCACGACTCCCGCTGGCGCGGTTCGGCAGGGCGACTTCAAGCTCATAGAATTTTTCGAAGACGGCAAAACCGAGCTGTATAATCTCAAAGACGACCTCGGCGAGAAAAATAACCTTGCCGGAACAATGCCGGAAAAAGCTAAAGAGCTGCACCGCATGCTCATCGAGTGGCGCAAGACCGTTGACGCTCCGGTTCCAACCGAAAAGAATCCGGATTATGACCCTGCTGCCAGGGCGGCAGGAAAAAAGAATAGCAAGATCGAATAAGGACAAACTTCATTATATATTTCAAGGAGAAAAATCATGACCAAGACAAACGAAACCTGTGCTAAGGCCGGTTGTCCTTTTATGCTTAATCGCCGCAGTTTCCTGGCCGGAGCCGGTGTTCTGGCGGCGGCAGTAAATACGGGATTGTTCGAGTTCGCCTCATCTTTATTGGCTGCCGAGCCGAGAACTCCCGGCAAGCCTGTTGTCGGCGTTGTGTTTGTACGTCCGAACGTCAAGGGTTACTGGATGGGCTGGCCCGGCGCCTCCTACGATATAGGCGAGCGTCAGCGTCAATATACGCAAGTGCTGAATTCCGCCGCAGAGAAGTTCAATGTACAGCTCGACTTGCGGCCCGAACCTCTCGCGGATGAAAACGACGTAAGTAAGACTCTTTCGCAGCTAAAGTCCCAGCCTCCGAACGGCCTTATCGTCGTTAGCATGAGCCTGAATCAATCCTGGCCTCACATTGACAGGATCGCAAAGCAGCGCGGCAACATCCCGACGATTGTCTTTAGCCCCATGGGGACATCTTTCACCGGTCACCTCCAGGACACGAGGAATATCCCGGGTGTTTATGTCGCTGCCACTCAGGACATCGAGTGGCTTAATTTCGGCGTCAGAATGCTCCGGACCATCTGGGATATGGAGCACGCCAGGCTGTGCATAGTTCAAGGTGATAAAGAGCACGACCAAAAGCTCGATGTCATCGGTACGACGCTTCACTATGTCCCCCGCAGGCGCTACCCGGAAGAATACCGGAAGGTCGAGGACAGCGATGAGGTCCGTGCCCTGGCCGACTTCTACACGAAGCAGGCGAAGAAAGTTGTCGAGCCGACACAGCGCGACATTATGAACTCCGTGAAGAATTACGTGCTTGCCAGGGCCATCTGTGCCACCGATAACTGCCAGGGTATCTCTGTTGATTGTCTGCCGTTGGTTGAGAACAGGCTGATTCCCGCTCCGCCGTGCATGGCTTGGCTGCGTCTCAACGACGAAGGCTCGGTAGGGGCCTGCGAGGCCGACTGGAACGCCGCGATTTCGCTGCGTCTGACGAGCTATCTTTTCGACAGGCCCGGCTTCATGCAGGACCCGGCGCCAAACACCGTTAACAACACGCTGATGGGCGCGCATTGCACGTGTGCGACGAAGCTCGACGGTTTCGATAAACCGCCGGCCCCTCTGATATTACGGAGTCATTCGGAGTCCAATACAGGTGTCTCGCCCCAGGTGCTCTGGCGCGAAGGCCAGAAGGTGACGATTATGAAATTCCTGGGGCCCGAGTCGATTATCCTCGGCACCGGACGTGTCCTTCGCAATATCAATACCCCGCCGGCGGGCGGTTGCCGGACTTCGGTAGAACTCGAGGTGGACGACGTCGCCGATGCACGCGACACAAAAGGCTTCCACCAGCTTTTCATATACGGCGACCTCCAGCTTCCGTTCAAAGCGTACTGTCAGCTTGCCGGGATAAAAGTTGTGCACGTTTGATATTGGAGAATATCGTGAGAAAAATATATTTTTCGCTTATCGGTGTTGGGCTGATTTACGGCTGTACGGCACAAACTCAAATATCCAGGCCGGATACGCTCCTTTTTAGCCCTATCACTCCGGAATATCTCAGGGACACAGCCGCAGACTGGAAAGCGACCGGATTCGATGGGTTCCTGTTGGCGGATGTAATGAAAAACTGGGCTGATGATATTTGGGCTGCCGACGGCGACGGCACGACCCGTAATGAAAACGACCTGACCTTTAAGCAAATCAAGCTGTGCAACGATGAGTGCCGTAAACACGGAATCACGGAAAATTTCATCAAAGTAGCTTTTTACAGCCACGTTCCGCTTTGGACGGACGATGTCGCCTGGGAAAAGTTTAACGAGAATTTCCGCCAGACCGCCCGGTTCGCTAAGATGACCGGCTGTCGGGGCATAGCTCTGGACATCGAGTATGTGGGCGAGCAGTATGACCTGGACTGGGAAGGCTATGATTATAAAGGTTATACGAAAGACGAGCTGCGCACGGTGGCCGTTAAGAGAGGGTGGGAACTGACTAAGGCTATGCTGCAAAGTTATCCGGATATGGTGTTCTTAACACTGCCGGAGGGCATCAACTTCTACGGGCCGTTGGCTACGGACCTTTTTGTCGGGATGGTGCAGGGCATGGCCGAATCAAATGCGCCGGGCGGAGTCCACCTGCTGACGGAGCACTCCTATAAAATGGTCAACACACTCGGCTTAATTCATTATACCCAGAGTTTGAATTCCAAAGTACTGGACAACCTGGATGAATCGACGGCCAGGTACTGGAAAGAAAAGTGTTCCATTGCTCTGGGCGGCTGGCCGCTCGGGTATTACCGTGAAATTCTGGACGACAAAGGAAAACGTTTGGGTTACAGCGGCAAGGTCGAAAAGTTCGGCGACAAAATCGTCGGCTCTTACGCGGACAAAAGCAGTAACTACTGCCCGGAAGATTTTCGCAACCAGTATGCGGGGATGCTCCTGGCCGGCAAGCGATATTGCTGGATTTATGGCCACGGGGCGACCTGGTGGCACTTTACCGAAGCCGATGTGGCTAAGTATGGCAACGTCGGCAACTCGACCCTGCCGGTGGACGAGCGGCTGGACGATTTCAAGTCCGTTTTGAGAGAGAAGTGGACATCTTCCAATGAGATGAGAAAGATAAGCCGGATGATAAGGGAGGGCAGGTCGGATGAATTCCTGGAAATGTTAAACTTCGTCAAGGAATTCGAAATAATCGGTCCTTTCGGGCGCAAGGACTTCGACAATTTCGGCACGGTTTTTCCGCCGGAAGAAGAAATTGACTTCGAGGCGGAATATGCCGGAAGCTCCGGCCGGGTGCATTGGCAGACTGCTTCGGTTGACGCTACGGGATACATGAATTTTTTAGAGCATTTCTCGCCGACCGACTGGATTTGTGCTTATGCTTGTTGTAAACTTATCAGCCACCAGACAGGCCCGGCACAGATTCGCCTCGGCACCAACGACACTGCTACGGTTTGGCTTAATGGCAAGAAGATTCTCTCGAAGAACATAGAGCGCTCCGCAGCGCCGGACAGTGACATCCTTTCCGTTGAGCTTAAGAAAGGTGAAAATATAGTTCTGATTAAAGTCTGCAATACCGAGCATAACTGGGGATTGTATCTGCGCATCACGGACGACCGGGGCGATCCGTTCAAAGATTTAATGTTCCGACCATAACCGGTATAGATGATTTTAACGCCTCTACGAGTTGACTACCCTAACAATTTTACAAGCTCCATGGAGCGCGTCTTGGGCGCCAGGCCATTCGGTTGGCTTCGTCATCGCCTATGAACCGTTCGGCCTGCGGGTCCCACTTGAGCGACCTGTCCAGCAGCATCGAGATATTGCCCAAGTGACAGACGGTGGCCGAGCGATGGCCGGTCTCGGCGTTGCAGATCGGGTCTTTACGGCTCTTAATGCAGTCGAGGAAGTTGCGCTTATGGTCGCTGCTGTTGTAAAGATGCTTCTCGTCCGGTCCTATCACCGAGTTCAGCAGTGACTTCGGCTCGGCCTCCAGCTTGCCGCGGT
Organism: uncultured Pirellulales bacterium; assembly: GCA_964530105.1. Taxonomy (GTDB): domain Bacteria; phylum Planctomycetota; class Phycisphaerae; order Sedimentisphaerales; family Anaerobacaceae; genus JAFGPJ01. Next base: position 10,873 of record CAZHBL010000034.1, read on the forward strand.
TGACGTAGATCCATCCTTCGGTCCCCTCGAATCTCGTGCCGCCGCCTCCGGACTTGAGGAACATCTTCACGCCGTTGGCATAGGTGTATTCGATCTCCGCTTTCAATGCCGTCGTGAAAAGCCCGGTCTTAGGGAACTCGCCCTTGCCGTTGATTTCTACAGGCCCGGTCGTGTCGGCCTGGTTGCCCCACTGCGCAATATCCAGGTGATGCGCGCCCCAATTGGTCATCTGTCCACCGGAGTAGTCCAATAGGAAGCGGAACTGGTAGTGACATCTCTGCATATGGTACGGCGCCCACAGGGCCGGGCCAAGCCACATGTCATAGTCGAAACCTTCCGGTACTGGTTCGGACTTCCAGGTCGGCTCGCAAGTTCTGTTGTTATTGGCAATTCCGACTCTCATCGTGTGCAGGTGACCGATGCGTCCATTGACGACCAGCTCGCAGGCCTTGTGAAACTCGGCGCTGGAGCGCTGCTGCGAGCCCGTTTGTAAGACACGGCTGTAGCGTCTTACCTCGTCGGCAAGCACGCGACCTTCGGCTATTGTCAGCGTCAGTGGTTTTTCGCAGTAAACATCCTTACCTGCGCGGACCGCTGCTATTGAGGCCAGGACGTGCCAATGGTCGGGCGTAGCGACCAGCACGGCGTCGATATCGGTGCGGGCCAGCAGCTCGCGAAAGTCCCCATAGCACGATTTGGCGTCGAGTCCCGCGGTCGCGGCGGCCTTCTTTGCGTGGTCGGCATCGACGTCGCATACGGCTACAATTTCGCAGTCGCTTTTGCCCTTGAAGCCCTTCATGTCGCTTGTGCCCTGGCCGCCGGTACCAATGCAACCCATTGTGATGCGATTGCTCGGTGCATCGGCGCCGAAAACCGACGAAGGAACTATCGTCGGCCATACCAGTGCAGCGCCGGCTGCGGCAGTCGAGGTCTTAAGGAACTCTCTGCGTGTTAGAGTCTTTGTCCTGGCGGTTAAATTATTTACCATCATCTTATCCTTACTTCTTATAGTACAAGTGTCTCGGTCTTCTAATCAAGCGATTTGATTCGCAGGTTGCGGAACTCGACATGGTCGCCGTGCCCGCAAAAGCCGATATGGCCTTTGCTCTGTTTCAAGCCGGGGTGTTCATTGTGGTCAATCGTCGTAGGCGTGCTTGCCTTCTCGATATCGGCATCGACGATTGTCGTGCCGTTGAGCTCGACTTTTATCTGCTTGCCCTTTGCTGTTACCTGCTCATAGTTCCATTGGCCTACCGGTTTGAGGTATCCGGTCTTTGCCGGCACCACGCCGTAAATCGAGCCGTGATGCTGATAGTCCTTGAGCCATCCGGCGTACTTCGGGGACTGGTCGTCCAGAATCTGAATCTCCATTCCTTGGTAGGCCGCATCGCCTCCGAGTGGCGCGCGAATCCCCAGCCCGTTGTTTGCGCCCGGCGTCAGACAGAACTCGAACCTGAATACAAAGTCGCCGTACTCTTGTTCCGTGTAAAGATTCCCGTTGCCCCCGAGAGATGGATCGCAAATTATAATGCCGTCCTTGACGACATAGCTCTGCTTATTGCCGACCCAGCCCGTTAGGTCGTTGCCGTTGAAAAGCAGCTTGAATCCATCGGAATTTTCCTGATCGTTGAGCATATTCGTTATTTCGCGAAGATATATGTTCCTGAATTGCAAAATGCTGCCGTGCGACTGAAGCTCAATCTGCCCGTTCGGGTAAATCGGTTTGTTGCGCTCCCAATAGTTTTCCATAACCACATTATCGACCACCAGTACATCGTTAAGAAACACAGTTACCTTCTCGCCGACCATAGTAATCCTGAACTTATTCCACTGCCCGATCGGTTTGTCCGCCACTTTCAACGGATTTCTCGGCCCATTCTGATTGTTATACAAGCCGCCAGAGCCGACCTGGGCGCCGACGTCTTGACGTGCCGTATCCCAAATCTGGACCTGGGGCGAGCCACGCAGGTAGATTCCGCTGTCGCCGCCGGGCTGTATCTTCCAGTCTACGAGCATCTCGAAATCTCCGTAGTCTTTCGCCGTGCACAGGCTGCGTCCCTTGCCGTCGAAGACCAGCGCGCCGTCGGCCACCTTCCAGTGCTCCCGCATGTTTTCATCGGCCTCCTTTTGCAGTTCCATCAGTTTGTCCGGCGTCAGTGTAGCCCTTTTTGATGGGTTGTCGTACGGACCTTTTAAAAGTCCTTTCCAGCCGGCCAGGTCTTTGCCGTTAAACAGGGCGACAAAGCCTTTCGGCGGCTTATTCAACGCCTGTTCGGCACCCATGCTTGCGGCTGCATACGCGAAGCTGACTAATATAAAAGCCAGCACGGCAAGAGTTAATGTGATGTTTGAGTAAGAGTTGCGTTTGTTCATTTCGTTTCTCCTTTTCCTTTTCCGGATTGCCGGTTACCGCCAGGACACCGAGCACACATCTGTCCCCCATGTTCTAAAGAAGGGTGAAAGACGGGACTCGAACCCGCGACCCCCAGATCCACAATCTGGTGCTCTAACCAGCTGAGCTACTCTCACCACAAATATCCACCCAACCGAAAGAGTAAATTTTATCAGGCCTGCTCATTTATGTCAATGCCCATCGCTAAAAATATTAGAAACGGCCTTTTCCACTGTATCTTGCTCGAAGAAGAGATGAAAGTGAATTAGAGGAATGGTGAATATATTTTGTATCTTCAGGACCGAGGTTGCAATTTTGCCGTTTATGTGTTAGACTGGTGCATGTTTTAAGAAGATGATTCGAAGTTTTTCGAAGGGTACAATATGAAGCTTACGTTAACGGCAATATCGATTTTATTGGCTCTGGCGTCGCTTTCCTGTCGACAAAAAGAACAGGAGCAGAAAGAACAGCAAGCCCAACAGCAACAGGATGTTAGTACCCAGCAGGGCGGTGCCGCCACCGATTTGCACACTGTAGTAATCCAGGAGGTTGTCCAGGCTACGTCGTACACTTACCTGAAAGTCAAAGAAGCAGATGAAGATTTCTGGATCGCAATTACAAAAAGACAAATCGAGGCCGGAGCGACGATTTCTTTTGCGGACGCTCTTGAAATGAATAACTTCCAGAGCAAGGACTTGAAGCGGACTTTCGAGAAGATCTATTTTGTTAACAGGATTATTGGCGACGGATCCACCACAAGTCAGCAGCCTATGAGTACGCCTCACCAGTTGAAGCCCGAACCTGAAAAGAAGGAAATTTCAATTGAGCCGGCAGAGGGCGGTGTAACAATCGGCGAGCTGTTTGCCAACAGGGATTCTTATGCCGACAAAACCATGCTGGTTAAAGGGCAGGTTACGAAGGTCAACCGAGCGATAATGGATAGAAACTGGATCCACCTTCAGGACGGAACAGGCGATTCGGGCAGCTTCGATCTGACGATCACGACCAATGATGAGGTCAATGTAGGAGACGTTGTAACATTCGAAGGAAAGATTACGTTGAACAAAGATTTTGGTGCCGGGTATTCTTACGAAGTCATAATGGAGCAAGCCAAGCTGCAAACTCAATAGTTGGAATAATCCTTCGATAAATCCCAAGTAATTCCCAATATTTAGCCCACCAATTCATTGCCGGGTGCCTTTTGGGTGCTTTTATTTGTTTTTATTCGACAGCAATCTTCAAAACGACTTTGTGGATTTCCCCTTTGCTTACTAATGGGGCGTGGGCATCCTTTGGGAAGAAGATAACGAACGAGCCGGCCGGCACTTGCGTCCAGCTATCGGGTTTATCCTTAAAAAACATGATATCCTTATCGGCGTCATACTCTGTATCTATCACCTTACAATTGGCTGTGGGTTTGAAGCCCATCTCATCCGTGCCGGCGATAACGTATTGGATATCGATATACTTGCGGTGCGCTTCGAGTTTCGCCTCTTCGCGGCTCCGGCCGGGGCCTTTGCTGATTATGCAGAACAAACGGTCACCGTCGATTTCATACCTATCGGCCGGAAGCTCGGCCAGATCATCCTGTCGCAGGAACGTAAAAGCCTTTTCAAACGCCGGGTGCATTCTGAAATAGCGCTCGGCATGTTGCAGCTTATTGATGATGATATGGTCTCGTTTCATTTGTACTTGAGCCTCCTTTTGTCCCGAACAGGATGTGGTAGCGAAAATCAAAATTGAGATAACAAGCCCCATCCCAATCCGGCGATAAATAATCCTTCTATCCATAATACCAATTCTCCAAAAGCAAACGATTGCCGAGTCCTTTCGACAGGCCGCAAGTCACCTGTTTTTTCTTACCCAAACCAAGCTATCATATAACGAAACCACAAACGATGCCAAAGAATTTAGCGTCTTGTAGTCGGCTTATGTTGTCTTATTAAGAGTGAGTAGAAGGTGATAAACCAGAAGTTTACGTTCGATCCTTGGCCTGTTGTGTCGAGTCTTGTAACAGTGATTAACATCAACAAAATGGGCTTTCTGCCATTGGCATCCTTCTATCAGGCCAACATCTCGCTTCTTCTTCTCCAGAGTTACAGAAATTTTCCTTGCCCAGTAACAGCAATCATCAGATTGGACATATCCAAGCATACCTGCTGTATCATCATCTGCGGCGTAATTACCCGCAATGAATTCTCCGAGGCCCCCCTTACCAATGTATTTCCCCACAGTAAATCCTGGTTTCCGTAACCGCTTAGCCTCGAATCTCATAAATCTCTGAGGCTTTCTGTCTGTCCCAACAAAGGCAATATCAACTCTCGGTCTATGCTTGCCTTTTCTTCCGCGCACATTCTCTCGCCGCTCCTCTTGTACAACATAATCCTTGGTCCAGTAAGGTGAGTCTTGCCTGTTGATGTACTGTTCTGTCTGTTGCGTAAGTTCCCCCGTAATATGTTCCTCCGCAGTGTCAGAGTAGTCGATGCCGTCTGCAACCAGCCTTTCATAGCCCGCAACAAGCAAGAACAAAACATTGCGACAAAAACTGGCTACATAATCGCCACTATCATTTGATTGGTTGACATTAGGTATGTTCTGCCCCGGGATTGCCATAGGTTATTTTTCTGTCGCCAGTTTCTCCGCTATAAATTCGTCAGCTTCCACAAGAGCCTGGCTTTTCAGCCAGTATAATCTCTGTCGGGGCTTGAATATATACGTTCTTCTGTCTTCGTAGATGCGCAGGCAACGCGTAAAATATATCCACTGACTTCTTTTCATTGTTAAGCGATTCTGAAGTCTGTCCAATTCTCCACGAATCTCGCCAGTCGCAACTTCAACCAATTCAGGCTTGGTTGTTTCTGGACGTCTGAGATGGTCGACAATAAGTACCGCTGAATTGTCACTGTAGAGCACCTTGATCTTATGAACCTTTCTCTTGCCGCTATTATCCAGAAACAAATCAAGCTCATCCTGGAATATGCGGGCGAAATCAGAAATTTCCTTTTTATTCACTGGGTCGGTTGCTTCTTTAGCAACTCTACCATCGTTAAGCTTGAGGCGCACGTTAAGCATATCTTCAATTAGCCCGCGTTGTTTTTTGGCTATCCCCAGAGCTTCGTATACTCTACTGTTCATGTCACTTACCAAGGAGTCCAGCAATGCCAACGAAGATTTACTTTTAGAGTTCGAAAATAGTATGCCTTCGTTTTCTTGAGATTCTCGTGCTCGTTTCTCTGTCTTGATAATTTCATCGAAGAGGTGTGCCAACTCTCGGTAATTTTCATTTGAAAAATTGGCAAAAGGAACAGGGATTCGTTCCAAGCTGTCAAGATTTACACAATCTCTTTCGACACCCAAAGAGGCGCTTGTCAGCCATTGTTGATAACGAATGAACTCAGAGTTCAAATATAATGTAAGCGCCTTAAGCAAATCTGATTGATTCACTTCTCCTGATATGCCTATCTGGCGAGGTGACACGAACACATAATCATTCGAATATAGTATATAACTCCTTGATGCAGAAATGACAATGTGAGGAGGTTCACTGACAGTTAGGCCGGCTTTTCCTCCCCTCTTTCTCAAATAGGCTTCATCTTTTCCTATTTTTATTATAGCCTCGGAGGGAAATTGAAGAGCAATCTTTTGTTTGTGAAGGGCTGCTTTTAATCTCTTCTGGTCTATTTTGCCTTTACCTACGAGCGTGGGATAATATTCATGTTCCTTATGAAAAGTTTCCTCTTCATCTTTAGTTTTAATTTTACCCAAACCTCTTAATTTACGTAAATCTCTTAATTGAGAACCTTCGGAAATATGGATATTTTTGTCACTCAAGTACTCTTCTAAAGTAGGATTATTCATTGAGATTACATCAAGGAGTTTGCTATCTCGATGTGTTCCCCACATGGCCATCTTCCAGGTAATAGAAGAACCATTACTGATTTGTTTTAATGGGACTTCCTTAATAGTGGAATGGTCAACAAAGATAGTCCACATTTTCTTCGTTCTGCTTGTCTGGTTAAACTGTGAAGATTGCTCGACTGCAAAAGATGTATATGTTGTGATATAGTGGCCTGACTTATCCCAGTCTTTTTTGCCGGAAAAGAAAAACGCTGCTGCTGGATTAATCGCTCCTTCAAACAAATATCTCCTGATATTTGCAAAATTGACGACACACCATGTTTCAATTTCAGAAAAGAATTTAACCCTGTATTTATCTCCCTGCTTCTTGAACAATGTCATTGCAGGCATAAGGAGCCCGCATTGTCCGTCCTCTGCCAGTAATTCACTTGTTTTCCATGCGAAAGCCTCGGCTAATTGATAATTATCAACCGGACATCGTTTTTTATTGGCATCTATCCATTTAATGGCTTTGCGATGATATGGTTCTTTATCTTTCTTCTTGTCTATATTTTTCCACGGCGGATTGCCGATTATCCAGTCATAACCTTTCTTTGGTATGGATTTTGCCCATAAAGATTTATCATCAAAGAAACCGCCTTCACAATGGAAGATATTTTTGTTATGTAATTCCGGCAGTATGAAAGTCGGGTAAGTTCTCAGGTCGTGCGGTTCGATATAATCTAGCAAAGTCAGAGACAAACTTAATTCCGCTACCCGGCAGGCCTCCTCGTCTGCGTCTAGCCCAAAAATATGATCGACTAAAAGCTTTCTTAAATCTGTCGGATTGAGTTTGGTGTTTCCTGCCCTTACAATGCTTTCGACCAATCTGCGGTAACATTGAACCAAAAATGCTCCTGATCCACATGATGGGTCGAAAATTTTCATCCCCTCCTTGAGAGGATTTTTTGTGTTTAATTCATCGAGTATGAAATTTACCAAATGGACGGGTGTGTAATAAGCCCCTTTGCTGCGGCCTTGGTCCTTTGCGTGAAGAAATTGCTGATATACTATTGACAGGGTTTCTATTGGTACATAGGAAAAATCGTACTTGTCAAATAAGAACTGTTGTCCGCTTTCAGGATCATCCCCGTTGAAAACACGGGCAACCTTTGCGACGTGTTTCGCTAGTATTATGTTTCCCTTTGGTAGAGGGAAAACCGAACCATTCAAAAAAACGTTAAGATATGTTTCTAATTGATAAACTTCATTCTCATTGGCATTACTGCCGAAAATATCATCTATGTTGATTTTCGCTTTTTCAAATCGTTCGTCAGAGAGAATATCCCTGTCTCTCAAATACTTGAGATAAATATATTTGCCTATGAGAGTGTGGGCATGTTCCACTGGGAGTTTGTATTCTGGGCCACTAAGCACTTCGGAAAGTTTCTTAAGGTCTGTTAACAAATGCCGGTCAACTCGGCCATCTACCGAGATCGGTCTATGCTTCCAGATGTCGCCGGAGTCAATAGATTCAGATTTCAACGTGGAAAGTTTATTCAAAACTTCATTGGCGTTTTTAGCTACTTCCAGAACTCGATCTTCGTCACTTTGCTTGCGGTCATAGTCATACTCGAATCCGGAATATAAACGGATATTCCTTGGGGTGACAACAATCAAAAAGGGGACAATGTTTTGGTTCCAGACTCTCCGATGGATTTTTGCAGCCTTAGCTTCATTGTCAGCCTCACAGACATAAACTACCGGCGTAAGTGAACTGCTGGAGAGTTTATCCGGTGGATAAAGAAGTGTGTAAACGCCTTTTAAATTACAATGCTCTTTTTCTTCAGCTTTTTCAGCCTGAGCAAAGAAAAAAGAATAACCGTGATGTTCCCTCAGCCGCTCGCCCTGCAAGAACGCCGGACTATCGGAATAACCTAACTTGTCAATAAGTTGCTGGCTATTCATCTCTCAATAAGATGGTAGGGTAGGCAATGCCCACCCTACCTTTTACCGGTTAACCGCATTCCGCCGGACGCCAAAGGCTTCCCGGCGGCTCTCCCGATAGTTAATTCAATTATATACTATCGAACGTCAATAATCAATCAAATTCGTATCTCTTATCTGGATTCCTGCTTTCGCAGGAATGACAGCGTTGATAATACTTTATACTATCGACTAACAACGAGTAACGAGCGACTATCTGACCGCTGCCTGGGCCGCTGCGAGTCTTGCTATCGGGACTCTGAACGGCGAGCATGAGACGTAGTTCATGCCGA